>CAYJCI010000345.1:0-1916 GCA_964368595.1 uncultured Desulfovibrionaceae bacterium | reverse complement strand
TTGCCCCACTTACCCCACCCTTGGGGTCATCCACATAAAATGCAAAATATTTTTTACCCTTTGTGCTTGGAATAAAGCCCACAAACCAGCTCTTGCCCTGCATGTTAGAGCCAGTTTTTGCATAAATCTCTTGCCCTGCCACTTGTTGAAGCATGATAGTTTGTAAAATTTCTATGTGATTTTTATCTATGTCAGTTTGCCCTTCAAACATTTTTGCAAGCACTTGCACTTGCTCCAACGCTGAAATTTTTAGTGAGGAGCTTAGCCAAAAGCCATTTAATTCCTCTTTTTCATTTTTTCCATTACCTTTCCACTGTGATAAATCTTCATTACCATAATGCAATTTATGCAAAAATTGCAAAATATTATCACGAGGAACACTATAAACAACCTGATTAAAATACCAAACGCAAGAAGCTTGAAAAGCTTCTTTTAAGTTTACATCCTTATTCCAAGCGGCAAAGCTGTACTTTGTGCCATTGTAATGCATTTTACTTTGTTCATTTTTAATGATTCCATTTTGCAAACCCAACAAAGTAGCAACTATCTTAAAGGTGGATTGTGGAGGATTTTGCACCGAGGCGAGTTTTTCATTATATATTTCAACAATATTAGTGCTAGGAGTATAAAAAACCGCACATCCATTTAAACCATTGAAGCTTGTGCTTAAATCTATGTTTTTGTGAGTAACATTGTCAAAATCACTCTGCCCTGCCAAGCTTAACTGCGGTAATGCCAATAAAGCCAGCATGCAAATGCATTGATATACCTTTCTTATTTTTAAAATTTTGCCATGCATACTATTTTCCACTTTTGGTCATCATCACACACAGCGTTTCAGACTCACCAGTATAGGGTTTACCGCAAACATCATCAAACTCACGCATGAGGTTAAAGCCTTGTGAGCAAATTTCATCCAGCAGACTTTCTAAATCATATATAGTGTTCCAAACAACATACTCTTTTGCATCTTTTTCTGTTATAACAATATATTGATCCGCAGAAGTTCTTTCATATTCATATAGATGTGTCGCCTCTAAGCATAGATGTGGCTCATGGTTCCAAAAAGCACCCTTCTCATGAAAAGCCCAAGTTGGCTCTTTGATTTTGTTTTTTTGAGAATGCTCTGTGAAAACGTCACATATAAATATTCCATTAGGCTTCAAGGCTTTATGCACTTTTTCTAGCAATATTTGACGCTCATCCTTAGTTAGCGCCGCAAAGTCGCAATATATTAAAATGACTACATCAAACTCCTCTACATAATCTATCTCCAAGTAATTTTGATTGATATAATTGGATGTTGCATCTTGCTCTTTGGCATAGTTAATAGAGTTTTTAGAAAAATCCATGCCCGTAACGGCATACCCCAATGCTGATAATTTTTTTGCATATAACCCTGGCCCGCAACCAAGGTCAAGAATAGCACTTCCACCTGCTATAATGCTAGATAGCCACGCCACCGAGCTTTCAATGGTGTCTGCCTTACGACTAGCTGACTCTAAGTGAGGATTTAGATGCATCTCTAACAGGCTTTTAGAAATATGTGCATCACGCCAAAAAACTTCTGGGCTACGCTGCCAAAGGGCAGGCTTTTGCAACATGGATAGAAGTTTTTGGTGCATAGTTTAATTTATCCTTATGCCTTGCGTTTTAAATCTGCTTACACATACTGCATATGCAAAATGGGATAGGGATTGCCCTGCTCATCAAGCTCAGAGCGACTCGTAACGCTAAATCCCACATGTTGATAGAATGCTACTGCCTCAGGATTTTGCTCATTAACGCATACTTTTGTACAACCATGTTCATGCAAGGCCGCATTTATCAGGTGCTTTCCAATGCCTTGACGTAATTTATCAACTGCCACAAAGAGCATTTCAATCTTATCACCATCAATGCCCATAAAAGCTAAA
>CAYJCI010000344.1:0-1917 GCA_964368595.1 uncultured Desulfovibrionaceae bacterium | reverse complement strand
TTGCCCCACTTACCCCACCCTTGGGGTCATCCACATAAAATGCAAAATATTTTTTGCCCTTTATACTAGGAATAAAGCCCACAAGCCAGCTCTTTCCCTGCATGTTAGAGCCAGTTTTTGCATAAATCTCTTGCCCAGCTATTTCTTGAAGCATGATATTTTGTAAAATTTCTATGTGATTTTTATTTATATCAGTTTGTCCTTCAAAAATGCTCGCAAGCACTTGCACTTGCTCCAAAGCTGAAATTTTTAGTGAGGAGCTTAACCAAAAGCCATTTAACTCCTCTTTTTCATTTTTTCCATGACCTTTCCACTGTGATAAATCTTCATTACCATAATGCAATTTATGCAAAAATTGCAAAATATTATCACGAGGAACACTATAAACAACCTGATTAAAATACCAAACGCAAGAAGCTTGAAAAGCTTCTTTTAAGTTTACATCCTTATTCCAAGCGGCAAAGCTGTACTTTGTGCCATTGTAATGCATTTTACTTTGTTCATTTTTAATGATTCCATTTTGCAAACCCAACAAAGTAGCAACTATCTTAAAGGTGGATTGTGGAGGATTTTGCACCGAGGCGAGTTTTTCATTATATATTTCAACAATATTAGTGCTAGGAGTATAAAAAACCGCACATCCATTTAAACCATTGAAGCTTGTGCTTAAATCTATGTTTTTGTGAGTAACATTGTCAAAATCACTCTGCCCTGCCAAGCTTAACTGCGGTAATGCCAATAAAGCCAGCATGCAAATGCATTGATATACCTTTCTTATTTTTAAAATTTTGCCATGCATACTATTTTCCACTTTTGGTCATCATCACACACAGCGTTTCAGACTCACCAGTATAGGGTTTACCGCAAACATCATCAAACTCACGCATGAGGTTAAAGCCTTGTGAGCAAATTTCATCCAGCAGACTTTCTAAATCATATATAGTGTTCCAAACAACATACTCTTTTGCATCTTTTTCTGTTATAACAATATATTGATCCGCAGAAGTTCTTTCATATTCATATAGATGTGTCGCCTCTAAGCATAGATGTGGCTCATGGTTCCAAAAAGCACCCTTCTCATGAAAAGCCCAAGTTGGCTCTTTGATTTTGTTTTTTTGAGAATGCTCTGTGAAAACGTCACATATAAATATTCCATTAGGCTTCAAGGCTTTATGCACTTTTTCTAGCAATATTTGACGCTCATCCTTAGTTAGCGCCGCAAAGTCGCAATATATTAAAATGACTACATCAAACTCCTCTACATAATCTATCTCCAAGTAATTTTGATTGATATAATTGGATGTTGCATCTTGCTCTTTGGCATAGTTAATAGAGTTTTTAGAAAAATCCATGCCCGTAACGGCATACCCCAATGCTGATAATTTTTTTGCATATAACCCTGGCCCGCAACCAAGGTCAAGAATAGCACTTCCACCTGCTATAATGCTAGATAGCCACGCCACCGAGCTTTCAATGGTGTCTGCCTTACGACTAGCTGACTCTAAGTGAGGATTTAGATGCATCTCTAACAGGCTTTTAGAAATATGTGCATCACACCAAAAGACTTCTGGGCTTCGATGCCAAAGGGCTGGCTTTTGCAGCATGGATAGAAGTTTTTGGTGCATAATTTAATTTTATCCTTATGCCTTACGTTTTAAATCTGCTTACACATAGTGCATATGCAAAATGGGATAGGGATTGCCCTGTTCATCAAGCTCAGAGCGACTCGTAACACTAAATCCCACATGTTGATAAAATGCTACTGCCTTAGGATTTTGTTCATTAACACATACTTTTGTACAACCATGTTCATGCAAGGCCGTATTTACTAGGTGCTTCCCAATGCCTTGACGTAATTTATAAACTGCCACAAAGAGCATTTCAATCTTATCACCATCAATGCCCATAAAAGCTAAA
>CAYJCI010000343.1:0-1924 GCA_964368595.1 uncultured Desulfovibrionaceae bacterium | reverse complement strand
CTTTTTACCAAGCAGACCAACCACCATCAACCATAATGTTTTGTCCAGTAACATACAGTGACATATCACTTGCAAGGTAGAGCATGGTTCCTACCATATCCTCCTCAGTGCCCATGCGCTTCATGGGGGTGCGAGCTTCGTAACGCTTTACAAATGCTTCTGGTTGATTTCTCCACACACCGCCAGGGCAAAGTGCATTAACACGAATATCTGGAGCAAGTACAGTGGAGAGCCAGCGAGTCATTTGCATGAGTCCACCTTTGGAAGCTGCATAGGCTACAGGGTTGCCCATTGCTGTATCATCATAGAGCGATAAATCTGGTCCAAGTACAGCATATATAGAGCCTATATTTATAATGCTTCCACGACCACTCTTTTTTAAATAAGGCGCTGCCTCGCGGCAGAGAGTAAATGGTGCTGTCATATTAACTTCGCAAACTTTGCGCCAAGTGTCCGTGGTTTGATTCTCAAAAGATGTTACCCAGCCTTCAAGATTGCTTGTTCCCACAAAGCCAGCATTATTGATTAGAATATCTAGCCCACCAAGGTTTTTGTCAATTTGCTTTGGTAAGGCATGGACAAATTCATCATCCGATAAATCACCAGAAAAGGGCAAAGCTTTTACAGAATATTCTTGTATAAGTTCATGGCAAATCTCTTGGCATTTATGGCTATCTATATCTACTACAGCTATATTTGCACCATGTGAGGCAAGTGACTTTGCAAATGTGCGACCAATATATCCAGTCGCACCAGTAATTAAAGCAATTCTATTATTCAACTTTAGCATATATTAACCTTCTTAAAATATAATTTTATTGCGCGTTAATAAAAATTCAGCAAATTCAAAATCCAATTTATCATCAATATCCACTGCTCGTTCACGAGGCAATACCACTTGTCTAACTCTACCTTCTAAAAGACCTTTTTCAGAAAAAATAAATTCTGGTTTTACAACGTAAACTGCCGTAGTCACATCAAATAACATTGGTGCATCTTGGCGTCTTGTAACCGTGCTTGGCATAACAAGTGAAACTTCGCCTGTATCATTTTCACAAACCATATTAAACATGGGGTGGCGTTGAGCACAAGAACTTGTAATGACCGCATCGCAGTCATTTTCAATATACATATTAATACAATTTTCAACGTCTTCTGCGCTGCGTAATGGTGCAGTACAAGGAAGTGACACAAATATATCACATGGACCACCTGCAGCAGTATTGCCAACTTCTTGCAAAGCATGTCTCCATGCAAGGCGTTCGGCGCATGTGTCAGTGGCAAGCTCGTCTGGTCGCATAAAAGGAACTTCTGCTCCGTATTCCCGTGCAACTTTGGCTATTTGTTCATCATCCGTTGAAACAATAATTCGTGAAATTCTTGGAACTTGTTTTGCAGTTTCAATAGCATATGCAATAAGAGGTTTTCCTGCTAGAGGAAGGATATTTTTATTGGGCAAGCCTTTCGAGCCGCCACGTGCAAAGATAAATGCGTATATTATTGGTCGGTATTCCATATCCACTTCTCAGCCTCAATTGCATTTTCAATTGCGTCAATATACTTTACAACGTTAAGACCTTGCTCATATGAACATGCATTTTTAACATCACCTTTTAGGAATGCTGCCATCTGAGCACTATAGGTTGCATTACGATCTACAACAAACTTTTCTATTTTATCACCAGAAGATACTTCATTAGTAATTAAGTTAAAACAAATGCTATCATTTTCAAGAACAAAAACTATATCTCTCCGAGCAGGAGTTTGTAAATAATCTAAATGAATTGTTACTTGTGGGCAATTTTCATGCTCTGCTAAAATACTTACACAATCTTCACTTTGAATATCTAAATTAGATATCTTCCCACCAAGGGCCGTTACCCTCTTCCATGTTCCTGCAAACAAATGTGCTAAATCAAGCTCA
>CAYJCI010000342.1:0-1924 GCA_964368595.1 uncultured Desulfovibrionaceae bacterium | reverse complement strand
AGATGCATTAACCTTTGGTGATAATGTTGACCTTGATGCTGGCAGTGCCATGAACATTGAAAGTGATGTCTTAAACCTTGGTACTGGTGCAAACCTAAATAGTAAGGGTACGCTTGACCTCACTTCAAGCACAACCCTTGGTCTTGGTAATGGTGCAGAGTTTGCCTCCGCTGGTGATATGACCATAGTGGTTCCTGATGCGAACTTTGGCGACTCAAACATTAGCAGCAGTGCTGGTAATATTAGCATTACTGGTACAAATGTGACCTTTGATGACACTGCAAAGCTTGAAAGCACTGTTGGTACTTTATCCGTAAAGGGCACAGAAACATTGACCCTTGGCGTAGATACCGACCTTGATGACACTACCACTACAAACATGACCCTTACTTCTGGTTCAGATATGAATCTTGAAAGTAAGACCCTAGTCCTTGACGACGTTGGAAGTGCCAATAGTGGTGGCGCCATGACCCTTACAGCAACTGAAGATGTCACCATAAATAATGATAATACTTTAAGATCTGTAAATGATCTAACAGTACAAGGCGGAGAAGTAGGCCTTGGCGCCCATGTCACACTGCATAGCACTCAAGGAGATGTGATTGTAAAGGGTTCAAATATAGTATTTGATGAGTCAAGTACTGTCACAAGTGACCTTGGTTCAATTAATATTGAGTCTGGTTTCGCCTTCATACTTGGTGGCAATGCAGACTTTGATGCTACGCAGGACATTACAATCAAAAGCCCAGGCGTTGGCCTTGGTCCAAACACAGACTTCAACAGTGCTAGTGGTACTTTCACAATGGAAGATACTGACTGGTTAACCATTGGTGCAGACTCTAAGTTTATATTCAAAACTGATATGGAGTTTGATGTTAGAGAAATGATTTTGGATGAGAACGTCCTGCTTGGTAGTGAAGGAAAATTAACCCTCATCACTGAAGAGATTAGCACTAAAGAAGGTGTGGAGTTCCGCTCAGGCACTGGTACAGAAATAACCAGCACCTTTGTAAACCTTGGTAATGATAATATTATTACAAGCACAGCAGGCAATGTTAACATTGACGTGACTGGCGAAATCACCTTAGCTGACGGAAGCACAAAATCTGCTGAAATACTTATGGGTGATGGAACTAAGATTAATTCCGCTACTGATACTAGCTTGAGTAGTGATAACGTAATTAACCTTGGCATGGTCGAGGTTGCAAGCAATGGCATGGTACAGCTTTCTGCAACCAATGAAGTTAACGTGGGTAATAATTCTAGCTTTACCTCTGTTGGCGACATGAATCTAGAAAGCTTAAAGCTTGATATAGGCACTGGTGCTGACTTTGCAACGGATGCTAACCTTGGCTTCACTGCAACGGATATCAACATTCAAGGTGGCTCAAGCTTCACATATCAAAACTTTGATATGAAGCTCACTGACAATGGCCCAGACCAAGCTGCCGTGCATTTAAGCAATAATAATACATTTATAAGTCAAAACGGTACGCCGACTGTGAATGTCGACGGCAATAGCACAGCACACTTTGATATGAAAGTCGCTGCTGGCAGTTCAAATACTGTGTCACTTTATAATGACAGAGTTGTCATGACTCAAAACGGTATGCAGTTTGTATTAAGAAGTATGAATGATATAACCACTGGCGATGGTAATGACCAAATGCTTATTTATACAGACGCCAACTATACAGGTAACTTGGACTTTGGTGGCGGTTCAAATGAAGCTCGTAATCTAGGCGATCCGCTTGCTTGGGTACTAAGTGCCAATGGCAATCTTAGCTTTACCAATGCAAATGGTTTTGGAGCGTCAGATATTAAGGGGCTTTCAGTCATTAGTTCTAATGTTCCTAAAGGGCATCTGGTAAAAAAAGGTGGCGATTCAGTAGCCTACTTAGACCAAACAACCCCAGCCGAGTGG
>CAYJCI010000341.1:0-1936 GCA_964368595.1 uncultured Desulfovibrionaceae bacterium | reverse complement strand
CCCATAAAATTGGTGAAACTCACGACGGCGAATCCACCATGGACTGGATGGAGCAGGAGCAAGAGCGTGGTATTACTATCACATCTGCTGCTACCACTTGTTTCTGGAAAGATTACCGCATTAATATCATCGACACCCCTGGTCACGTTGACTTTACCATCGAAGTAGAACGCTCTTTGCGCGTACTTGACGGTGCTGTTTGCGTATTTGACGCTGTTGCTGGTGTTGAGCCTCAGTCTGAAACCGTATGGCGTCAGGCTGATCGTTATGGCGTACCTCGTATTTGTTTTGTTAACAAAATGGATAGAATTGGTGCTAACTTCTTCCGCTGCGTGGATATGATTGTTGATCGTCTTGGTGCAAAACCAATTCCTCTACAATTGCCAATCGGTGAAGAAGACAAATTTGAAGGCGTGGTTGACCTTGTGCGCGGTATTGCAATTACTTTTGATAAAGCCACCAAGGGTGCTGAATTTATCGAAGGTAGCGTTCCTGCACACATGCAAGAGCTTTATGATACCAAGCGTTTAGAAATGATTGAAGCCATTGCTGAAGAAGATGAAACATTACTTGAAAAATATCTTGGTGGTGAAGAGCTAAGCGAAGCTGAAATCATCGAGTGCATCCGCAAAGCTACTGTTAATCGTAGCATTGTTCCTGTAATGTGCGGTTCTGCATTCCGTAACATGGGTGTACAACCATTACTTGACGCCGTTGTTGATTACTTGCCTTCACCTGTTGATATTGACGCCATGAAGGGTCACAACCCTGATAAAGAAGAAGAAATCATCGAATGCCCTTGTGATGACAAAAAGCCACTTGCTGGCCTTGTTTTCAAGCTTTTCTCTGACCCATTCATCGGTCACTTATCCTTCTTCCGTATTTATTCTGGTTACATTGAGTCTGGCATGAGCGTACTTAATGCTAACACTGGTAAAAAAGAACGTGTGGGCCGTATCTTAAAGATGCATGCCAACAAGCGTGAAGATATTAAATGGGCTGGCGCTGGCGACATCGTTGCCCTAGTAGGCCTAAAGCAAGCTTCAACTGGTGATACTCTTTGCGACGAAAAGCACGGTGTTGTGCTTGAATCCTTGGACATTCCAGAGCCAGTAATTGAAGTTGCCATTGAGCCAAAAACTAAGAGTGACCGTGATGCATTATCCGCCGCTCTTGGTAAATTAGCTAAAGAAGATCCATCTTTCCGTGTTAAGGGTGATGAAGAAACAAATCAAACCCTTATTGCTGGTATGGGCGAATTGCACCTTGAAATTATCGTTGACCGCCTAACTCGTGAGTTTGGCGTAAACGCTAACGTTGGTAAGCCACAAGTTGCATACCGTGAAACCATTTCCAAGCCATCTAAGTCTGACATGAAGCATGCCAAGCAATCTGGTGGTCGTGGTCAATATGGTCACTGCGTAATTGAAGTTGAGCCAAACCCAGCCGAAGGTTACGAATTTACCAACTCCATCACTGGTGGTATTATTCCAAAAGAATACATCCCTGCCATTGATAAGGGTATTCGTGATGCCATGAAGAGCGGTGTTATTGCTGGCTTCCCAACTGTTGACCTTAAAGTTAACCTTGTATTTGGTTCTTACCACGATGTTGACTCCTCAGAGCAAGCTTTCTACGTAGCTGGTTCTATGGCTATTAAGGACGCAATTGCCAAAGCTTCACCTGTACTTCTTGAGCCTATCATGGACGTTGAAGTTGTTACCCCTGAAGAATATTTGGGTGATGTTATGGGTGATATGAACGGTCGTCGTGGTCGTGTACAAAGCATGGAAGCTCGTGGTGGCGGTGCTCAAAGCGTAAGAGCACAAGTACCACTTTCAGCCATGTTTGGTTATGCTACTGATTTGCGTTCACGTACTCAAGGTCGTGCAACATTCAGCATGCAGTTCCACCACTATGAAAAAGTACCTGCTAG
>CAYJCI010000340.1:0-1938 GCA_964368595.1 uncultured Desulfovibrionaceae bacterium | reverse complement strand
AAAGCCCACATGCCACTAATGCATGAAGGCTTTATTCGCATAGCATTTTAAGCAACGCAACTTAGTATGAGTATACTGCCCTGTACCGTCTGATAAAGTAGTAAGCTAGGCAGAGCCCTAAGCCCTCTGCAATGGGGACAGCGATCCAGATACCTTTTGCTCCGATGAACTCAGGCAATAGAAGGATGCAACCCGCGAGACATACAAAAGCACGAGTGAAGGATAGTAGTCCTGAGATGAGCCCATTACCCAGTGCTGTGAAATGCGCTGAGGCAAACATATTAAAAGCCATCAGCAAAAAGGCTGGCACATAGAGGAAAAAACCCTCACGAGCGATATGGCGAGTGTAAGCGTCATCTCCACTCAGGGCGAAGACTGCTAGAATATTATCAATACTCAAAATTGAAAGTAGGCAGACACTGACGCTCATGATGGCAATGATGATGAGATTGTTTTTGAAGGTCTTTTTCAGTAGATACGTGTTTTGTGCTCCGTAATGATAGCTCGTTATAGGAGCTACACCCTCAGCATAGCCAAAGAAGAACGAACTAAAGAGGAACTGTAGGTAGAGAATGATGCTGATAGCTGCTACTCCAGCTTCACCATAAAAGCGTAAACACATGATGTTAAACAAAAAGGTAGTCACACCAGCTGACAGATGCGCCACCATCTCTGAAGATCCATTCACACAAATGCGAATAAACTCCATTATTTTAAGCTTAGGAAAGACAAAATGCAGATTACTTGTCTTTGAGATTGCGAAGAAAATAAATCCTCCCAGCATGGGGATAGATGCCCCCACACCTGAGGCGATGGCTGCCCCCTCAATGCCCATAGCGAAGGTATCAAGGAAGATATAATCCAGTACAATATTCATCACTCCACCACTGATAGTTAGAATGAGCCCTATGCTTGGCTTTCCAGCCGTGACGAAGAAGACTTGAAAGGCTGCTTGTAGGATGAAAGCGGGAGCAAAGAGAGCGCAGTAGTAACCATAGGCGAGGCTGTAGGGCTGCTGCTTTTCTGTCACCCCGAGCAGAGAGATAATATTCTCATGAAAGCTAGCTCCTACGAAACTTGTCACCATACCGATGATGAGAAGTATCAGAATGAGCATGCTGAAGGTAGAGTGGCTTTTTATCTTTTCCCCCTCGCCAATCAGGCGAGCACAGACAGCACTGCCGCCAATGGCAAGCATGAGCGCGACCGCAAAGATGAGGTTGAAACTAGGCAAGATCATATTCATGCCAGAAAGAGCGATAGAACCTAAATACCGAGAGACGAAGATGCCATCTGCGATGGTATAAAGCGAGAGCACAACCATCATCGCCACATTCGGAGCGGCAAACTTAACGAGCTCTCTGAGGCGGTTGCCTCGGTTGAGCATGTTGATATCTGAGGGGTTAGCGGACATAGTGTATAATTAGATGATAAAGCTTAGAAGACGCGTAATGATGCACTTGGCATCAAGTGGAAAGTCGTAGAGTGTGATAACATCAATGCCTAGAAGGATAGTGACAAGCAATTCAGCATTTTCCTTCACAGGATAATCCTTTGGTAGAGCAGAGATTTGAACACCATGCTCAATGAGTTGGGTACAGAATGTGATAGTCTCACTACTACTCTTGTCGACATAGAGCTTGATGTTGTGAATGCGCTCGGCAAGTAGATCAATTTCCGCACGCACTCGACGCTCAACGTGATTGTTGGTGTAGTTATCTATGTAGGAAAGCAGAATGTTGCGAATATTTTCTTTATAGTGGGCAGCCAAGTGACATTCCTTGACTTGATCGAGAATTTGCTCAAAGCTCACACTGTAGAGTTTATCCACTATCTTTAAGACAGCTTCTTCCTTAGACGGGAAGAAGTGGTAGAAAGACGATTTGGAGATACCTGCTTTTTGGCATATTTTATTGATGGAGGCATTCTCGTAGCCAA
>CAYJCI010000339.1:0-1945 GCA_964368595.1 uncultured Desulfovibrionaceae bacterium | reverse complement strand
GTCAACGACTGCACCGATGACCTGAACAATTTTGCCAATATTTGCACTCATATTATTTACGCTCCCTGTTAGCCATTCAAAGCTTCTGCGCCGCTTACAATGTCCATAAGGTCACTGGTAATGGCGGCTTGTCGAGTTTTGTTATATAGCAATGTTAGTACACGAGCCATGTCATCGCAGTTGCGTGTGGCATTATCCATAGCAGCCATACGTGCTGCATGTTCACTGCAAGAAGTATCAAGCAGTCCACGATATATTTGTACTTTTACATAGCGGGGCAAAAGCTCGGCAAGAAGCTCTTCTTCTTGCGGTTCATAGAGGTATTGTTGCCCAATCCCTGCTGATTCTTCTGCCACATCATCACTTTTTTCTACCTTTGGTGGGGCAATGGGTAGAAGTGGTTGTACAACTGGCACTTGCCTTGCCATAGAAATAAATTCACCAAATACAAGGTAAACTTCATCCATAGCGTGGCTTTGATAGCCATGTATCACTTCATTACCCACAAGACTTGCCAAGCTAAAATCAAAGCTACCCATTCTGTCCCCGAAGGAAAGTAGGGTTTCATAATCTGTCTTGGCAAAGGTATCACGACCTTTTTTACCCACACAAATGAACTTAACTTCCATGCCTTCGGCTGCCTTTTCACGAGCAAGTTTAGTTGCTGCGTTAATAAGGTTCACGTTAAAGCTACCGCAAAGTCCACGGTCTGAGGTAGTAATGATGATTGTGCAAACACGCTTTTCAGCATGTGTTTCAAGCAAGGGGTGAGCATTTCCTTCGGCCTTTTCAGCTAAGTCACTAAGCATGGCTTGGAACTTGGATGCATAAGGACGAAAACGCTCGATGCGGGATTGCGCGCCACGAAGCTTCGCCGAGGCCACCATATTCATGGCCTTGGTGATTTGCTTGGTCTTGCCAACACCCACAATTTTCATTTTGACATCTTTTAATGAAGCCATATATCACCCCCGGCCCTAGGCCTGGAAGCCTTGCTTGAATGCCTCAATGGCAGATTTAAGCCCCGGCTCAACTGTATCATCAAGGGCTTGAACTTCTTTAATTGACACCAAAACTTCTTTTTTAGTTTCACGCAAGTAGGTGAGCATTTCGCTTTCAAAACGGCGAACTTGATCAACTTCTACGTCGTCCATATAACCACGAGTTGCGGCATACATGGAGGCAACTTGTTCTTCTACAGGCATTGGGGCATATTGAACTTGCTTTAGTAGTTCAACTAAGCGTGCACCACGGTCAAGCTTGGCTTTGGTTGCCTTATCAAGGTCAGAACCAAACTGAGCAAATGCTGCAAGCTCACGATACTGAGCAAGGTCAAGACGCATGGTACCTGCAACTTGCTTCATAGCCTTAATCTGAGCAGCACCACCAACACGAGATACTGACAAACCAACGTTAATGGCCGGACGAATACCTGAGTTAAATAGGTTTGGCTCAAGATATACCTGACCATCAGTAATAGAAATTACGTTGGTAGGGATATAGGCTGATACGTCGCCAGCTTGGGTTTCAATGATTGGCAGTGCGGTAAGAGAACCTGCACCAAGCTCATCATTAACCTTTGCAGCGCGCTCAAGCAAACGTGAGTGCAAGTAGAAAACGTCACCAGGATACGCTTCACGACCTGGAGGACGACGGAGCAAGAGTGACATCTGACGATATGCAACAGCTTGCTTTGATAAGTCATCATATACGATAAGGGCGTGTTTGCCATTATCGCGATAGAATTCAGCCATGGTGCAACCTGTATATGCTGCAATAAATTGCAGCGGAGCAGGTTCAGAGGCTGTTGCTGAAATAATAGTTGTGTACTCAAGAGCGCCATATTTACGCAAGGTTTCTGCCACAAGAGCAACAGTTGCCTTCTTTTGACCAATGGCCACATAGAAGCAGTGAATACCTGTTTCTTTTTGGGCAAGGATTGCGT
>CAYJCI010000338.1:0-1967 GCA_964368595.1 uncultured Desulfovibrionaceae bacterium | reverse complement strand
GCTTGAAAAACCATTTTTTTGCGTCATAAAATCGCCAAAAAAGTATGCTCCACATTCTTTTTTCTGGTAATTTTATTAGAATATCTTGATTAAAATATTATTATTTTAGTAGTTTTGACTGTTTTTCAGCGTCGACTAATTTAATTGCAAATTTATACTGAAACTAGGAAAATTTATGGCTGAATATTTTTCACCTGCCGCTCCCAAGAGCCACAAAACTCCATGTATTTCTTTAATAGGCATGCCAGGCGTTGGCAAATCTACCGTAGGCCTTGCTTTGGCAAAGCACCTTCAATGGTCCTTTGTGGATTCCGATTATGTGATTGAATCACTCTACGGTGTTCCATTACAAGGTGTAACCGATGCCATGAGCAAGGAAGAATTCTTGGATGTGGAGAAGGATGTTGTGGCCTCGCTTAGGCTCTTTCGTACAGTGATTGCCACAGGTGGAAGTGTTATTTATAGAGAAAAGGCCATGCAAAATTTGCAATGCCTTGGCCCAATAGTTTATTTATCTGCAGGGTTACCATTGGTTTTAGAACGCATTTCCAGAAATCCAGACCGAGGCATAGCTATAGCCCCAGGCCAAACTATTGAAGATTTGTTTGAAGAGCGCCAAGCCCTATATCAAAAATATTCTAATTGCACGCTTGATGCTGAACTGTTGGAACCAGACGAATGTGCCATGGCTATTATGCACATGTTGAGGGTTAATAATTTGTTCTAAGCTTTATTGTGCTCATTTACATATTTAAGTCATGCCCTGCTGTATTGCAGGGCATTTTTTTATGAATTAGCATTTTAGATTTATGCACTTTGAATTGTGCCACCTTCCACAGTAAACAGCTTACTTTCTGGATTAATGTTTTGAAGCATGTCCGCAATATGTGGATGACAAGTGAAGAATAATATTTGGTGACTTTTATTTCCACTAGCGCTTGCCTTATTAAGGCTTAGCAAGGCTTTGGCTGTATGCTTTGCGCGCTCTGCATCAAAGTTAACTAATATATCATCCATAATAATAGGTAATGCTGTGGCATGCTCTGCATGGTTGCGTATATAGGCCAAACGCAAGGATAAATATAATTGCTCTTGCGTTCCTCGGCTAAGGTTTAGCGGTGAAGTTGGTGCGCCATGTGGTGGGAAAACTTGTAATGAATTTTCTTCCAATTGTGCACTAATGCCCTGCCAGCGCCCACCTGTAATATTAGAAAATATTTCTGAGGCCATGCGAATAACTTGCGGTTGGCGCTCATTTTCAAAGTTTTGCTTTGCTTGCAAAATTAATTGGCGAGCAAGGGCAAAGCTTGCCCAAGTGTGGCTAGTGCTTTTAATGCTTTCTTGTAAATCTGACTCTTGCTGACGCAAGCGTGCAAGCTCATCAGTAGCAGTGAGTGACTTTAGCTCAGCGCTGATGGCAGCAAGGGCCGTTGTCTTTTCTTGCTCATCTGCATTGAAATTTTCAATATTAAGCTGCATGGAGTTAATAAAAACTTCACGCTCATGCTGATCTGTCTTGGTAAATGATTGTAGAAAATCTTCAAAATTACTATCACCAGCGGCAAGGCGCAAAGCATCTTCAAGGTCGGCTTTGCGTTGTAATAATTCATGCTTTTGAGCACGCACTGCAGCAAGGCGTAGAAAATCTTCAACATTATCAGTTGTGGCAAGATGCAGTAAATTTTGCTCAGAGGCCTTAGCATCATTTAGGGCTGTGCTTGCTTCGTGTAATTCTTCTTCTTGAGCTTCAAGTTGCTGTTTGTATTGTTCTTTTAATTTTTCATTATCATGGCTTGTTTGGGCTTCAAAAAGTAAATTATCAAGCGTACCAAGCCAATCTTCCTGATAAGGAATATCCTGAGAGCCGCCCAACGGTAGCTCCTTAGATAATGTAGCCAATATGGAAGTTAGGGGGTTAATAAGGGCTTCGCATTCATTCTCTAAGCGAGTTTTTTCTTCATTAATTG
>CAYJCI010000337.1:0-1973 GCA_964368595.1 uncultured Desulfovibrionaceae bacterium | reverse complement strand
CATGAAAATTGAAGATGCCCAAAAAATTCTTGAAACCACTGACCCACTGCAACGCCTAGTCCTTGTAAATGAAGAACTTAGCAAGGAAGTGGAAGTGGCTACCATGCAGGCACGCATTCAGTCTTCAGCCCGCGAAGGTATGGACAAAGCCCAAAAAGATTATTTCTTGCGCGAGCAAATAAAGGCCATTCGCACTGAGCTTGGCGACCAAGTGGGCGAAAATGATGACGATGATATGGAAGCCCTTGCTAAATCGATTGCCAAATCTGGCATGCCTAAGGACGTCCGTAAAGAAGCTGATAAACAATTACGCCGCTTAAGCTCCATGCACTCTGACTCCTCTGAGGCCAATGTAGTTCGTACATATTTAGATTGGTTGGTTGATGTGCCTTGGAAAAAAACTAGCCGTGATAATTTAGACATTAAGCATGCTGCTCATATTTTAGACGAGGATCATTACGGCCTCGATAAAATTAAAGATCGCATTTTAGAATATTTAAGTGTGCGCAAGCTAAACCCCAATTCAAAGGGGCCAATCTTGTGCTTTGTGGGCCCTCCTGGAACAGGTAAAACATCGCTTGGGCGCTCAATTGCACGGGCCATGGGCCGTAAGTTCCAGCGTTTTTCACTTGGTGGAATGCGCGATGAGGCAGAAATTCGCGGGCATCGCCGCACCTATATTGGTGCCATGCCTGGTCGTATTATTCAGGCATTAAAGCAAAGTGGAACTAAAAATCCAGTCATTGTGCTAGATGAACTTGATAAAGTTGGCTCTGATTTTCGTGGTGACCCATCTGCGGCCTTGCTGGAAGTGCTAGATCCAGAGCAAAACAACAGCTTCAGCGATCATTATCTAAATGTGCCCTTTGATCTGTCAAAGGTAATGTTTTTATGCACAGCCAATGTGCTTGATACTATACCTGCAGCCCTTAGGGATAGGATGGAAATCATCACCCTACCAGGCTATACAGCGGATGAAAAAAAGACCATTGCAAAACGCCACTTACTGCCTAAGATGATAGAAGATAACGGCCTAAAAACTAAAGAGATTAGCCTTGTTGATACGGCTATTGAGCGTATTATTAAGGAATACACTCGTGAGGCTGGCTTGCGTAACCTTGAGCGTGAGATTGGTGCTGTTTGCCGCAAACTTGCTCGCAAAAAGGCAGAAGGCAAAAAAGGGCCATTTAAGGTTACGACAGCTCAAGTTCCAAAGCTTTTAGGCGTACCACGCTTTGTGGAAGATGAACAAAGCAAGCAATTACTCCCAGGCTCTGCTTTTGGGCTTGCTTGGACTGCCTTTGGTGGTGAAGTTTTGCAAGTGGAAGTCTCCCTCATGAAGGGCAAGGGTGCGCTTCTTATGACTGGTCAATTGGGTGATGTGATGAAAGAAAGTGCGCAAGCCGCCCTTTCTTACATTCGCAGTAGAGCTAAAGAACTGAATATTGATGCAGACTTTGCCCGCAAATATGACATACATATTCACGTGCCGGCAGGTGCCACACCTAAGGATGGCCCTTCTGCTGGGATTACACTTTGTACTGCCTTAGTGTCTGCCTTAACGGATAAAAGCATTAATAGCCAGCTTTGCATGACTGGTGAAATCACCCTGCAAGGGCGAGTGCTACCAGTTGGAGGCATTAAGGAAAAGATTTTAGCAGGTGTAGCAAGAGACATGCAACATGTTATTATACCAAAGCAAAACGTTAAAGACCTTGAGGATGTGCCTAATAATTTGCTAAGCCGCATTCATGTTCATGCTGTAAGCCATATTGATGAAGTGCTGCCTCTTGCTTTTGAAAAGTAATCAAAGGGAAAATTATTGTAAAAAAAGCCCGTTACATCAATGATGTAACGAACACATACATACGACAACCCCCCTTACGGGTGTTTGTGCCGCCTAAGACAGCATAGCTGTCTTGGCAGTAATTCACAAAAATTAATAGCTCAACGCTGCAAGTGAATTGCACCTG
>CAYJCI010000336.1:0-1986 GCA_964368595.1 uncultured Desulfovibrionaceae bacterium | reverse complement strand
AGTGCCTATTTCTTTTTTAAAACTTTTGAACCACGGTCATGCCACATTGTTACTCTGCATACATAAATGTAACTTCAAGAAATTATATTTGAATTTTTTCACTAGAAAAAACGAGTATACGATATTATCCTTGCACAATATTTTAATTTAATCGCCTTATTAAATTAGCTTTTCACACTTTAAAAACAAAATACATCTGACCCTTAAAAAATTTTTCTTGAAATTGCATGTGCAATTTTCGGAAGAAATATACTTTACCAGTATATATACCTTCTAACACCCCACTCAAACACCAAGGGGAAATATCGAGGAGAATATATTATGGCAAAATCCATTACAATTTTTGAAGTAAGCCCTAAAAAAGATGGCGTAGAGGGCATGTTCCAAAACGTAGAAAAAGCATTACCACACGTGGTAAATGCACCAGGATTCATATCCGTTGAACCGTTCACAAGCCTTGCCAATGAAGGCAAGTACTGTTTCCTTTGTGTTTTTCAAAGTGAGGAAGCTGCAGCAGCATGGCGCAATGTGACAGAGCATCGCGCAGTACAAAAAGATGGACATGACAACTTGTTTGAAAATTACAAAATCACAGTAACGTCTGTTGTACGTGAATACACAAGCCAAGACAGAGCTCAAGCACCTGCTGATTCTAACGAATATTTAAAGTAGTATCATTCTGTAGCCTATTTATCTAAAGAATAAATAGGCTACAGTCGTAAAAAGGGAAGCACGCCATGTACCCACAGGAATTTGAAGTAAGAAAAGAACTGTTTGCACTTTGCGAAGATGGGTATAAAGATTTTGTTTCAGCCCTTATTCCAGGCTGTAATAATTTACTAGGGTGCGAATTCCGCAAATACGAAGAATAGCTAAGCGTCTTGTTAAAGAAAATCCCATTGACTTTCTAGATAATGTACAAGATATTTATTTTGACGAAACCATGCTTAAAGGCTTTATAATAGCTAATATGCATGAAAATATAGAAATTATTTCAGAATAAGTATCTTTATTTATTCCCAAAATCACTAATTGGTCATTGTGCGATAGTTTTTGTAGTGTATTAAGAATGGTACGAAAGAATAAAAATAGTTTTTGGAAATTTTTAACATCCTATCATCGATCCAGCGAAGCCTACGAAATACGTTTTGCTGTTGTTATTTATTATTTCATTATATTGAGGAAAAATATTTAGATAATATTTTGTTTATTTGCGATGTAATCACTTATGATGATGATTATGTGAAAATGGCTGTTGCCTGGGCGCTTTCCATGTGCTTTGTGAAATTCCCCGATGAAACTCTAACATACCTAAAAAACAATAATCTGGACAATGAAACACATAACAAAACATTGCAAAAAATATGCGAATCCCTACGAGTAAACACAGAAACAAAGGCAATAATTAAAAGCATGAAAAGGAAGTAGCATGACGTTTGAAGAAATGTATGAAGCCGTGCTTGAAAATGATGAAAGTTATGACAGCGTATTTTTTTATGCGGTTAAATCCACAGGTATTTATTGTAGACCATCGTGCAAATCAAAGGCACCCAAAAAAGAAAATGTTGAATTTTTCTCCAACGCTCATGACGCGCGCATTGCAGGTTACAGGTCATGCAAGAGGTGCCGCAGTGATTTACTTGACTATAAACCCATGCAAGATATAGCAAAAACGCTTAAACAACTCATTGATGCAAGCTTTTCTGAAACCGCAAATTTGTATGAAGAAATGGATAACATTGACTTATCCCGCAAGCGCATGGTGGAAATTTTTAAAGAAGAATTCGGCATCACCCCTAGCCAGTATATGAATGATTTGCGTTATGAAGAGGCAAAAAATCTCCTCACGCAAAGCAACAATGAAGTTATAGACATAGCTTACTCTGTGGGGTTTGGGAGTTTATCGGCATTTTATAAATTTTTTAAAAAAAGGACTGGATTATCACCAGCGGCATACAGAAATAAAAAAAGTACTGAGTGATAAAG
>CAYJCI010000335.1:0-2043 GCA_964368595.1 uncultured Desulfovibrionaceae bacterium | reverse complement strand
CAATTTCTTTAATCGCCCACTCCCAGCTCACTTCCTTCCACTCAGTGGAATTGGGCGCTCTGTAAAGCGGGGATTTTGGCCTTGCATCATTTTCAGATACCTGAATGGATGCTGCACCTTTTGCACAAAGACTACCCTGGTTGATTGGGTGGTCGGGGTCACCTTCTATATTGACCGTTCTATCTGTTTTATGTCCCTTTGCCTTGTCGCCTGTGTGTACAAGCAAACCGCAACCAACGGCGCAGAAACAGCAAACAGAGGTCGTTAGCTTTGTCCATTGAAGTTTAGCTTCAGCTACTTTAGCCATAACTGGCTTTAAGCTAAAGCCGATACCAGCAGCACTAACAGTGGCTGCAACAGCACCTAACTTCAAAAAGCTACGTCTAGAAATACTCATGTTTTCCTCACTTAAGTATTTGGTTATTGCCAATGCTTAGAATATAAGCCTTGCGACCATACATTATTGTAAGGAATTTGTAAAGGGAAATGAAAGGTGGTTTAATCTATAAAATTAAATATTTAGTGGTGTTTAAAATGTTGTAAATAATGTCACACGCTCATCCTCAGGTCTGCAAAAAGCGGCCAAAGTGCAATGCTCACTTTGTGCGCTTAAATAAGCTGTGCTGGTAATGGCTGAACGGCTAACAATGGTATGTATGCCAGCTCTACGAATTTTATGGTAGAGTGATGAAGTAATGCGCGCAGTTATAAATAAAAAATAATCTTCAATGGGCAAATTGTTAATGATTGTATGGCCTTTAAGTCTATCCACACAATTATGGCGGCCTATATCCTCAGCAATGATTATTTCTTCGCTTAAAGGATGATAGAGGGCCGCACGGTGAAAGCAGCCCGTGCCGTCCCATTTGCCCTTAGCATTTAGTACCTTACTCATGATTTGAATAAATTGCTCAAGGTCAACAGCTGCATTTGATAAAATTTTTACATGCTCTTGGTCGCATTTATCTGTGGCTTGTAAATTAAGGCTAAACTTTTCACCATCTTGTTGTAATTCATACTGAAAATCACTGTTATAGCAAGGTAATAAATCAAGAACGGTGTGCCCTATGATTAATTCTTCAATATTATGTGGGTATGCATAAATTTCTTTAGAACCGCTGTATACTTGCTCAGAATGAACACAGTCATAGTCATAATGAAATGGTAATTCAAGGCTAATTATTTCATCAATTTGTCCTGTATTTCCCTTTTTGTATTGTAGGGGATTACAGCGAATAAAGTCATTTTCGTTTAGATTAGCCATAGTGAAAGCACAGCCTTGGTGTAGTTTTGTTTTTCAGAAATAAGGTCAAGAGTGATGCTCTTAAAATCATCAAGTAATGGATGCGGTGAAAATTTTTCATACTCTTTATAGTCGTGAATTTTAATGTAGTTTTTGCATTTTTTACAAACGCAAACTTGAAATTCTGCATCGCTATCAGAGGTGAAAATATTAAATCTATCTTGCTTGCTTTCAAGACAGTATGGACATTGAATTCTTGGCACTCTATAAAGTGAAAGACAAAGCGAGCAAGCGTTAATGCGCTTTCCTTCCTTGCCCTTGAGGTAGGACATTAGTGGTGGAGTTCCACAATTTGGACAGTGCCCATGATGCCAAGGTTCTTCATCATATATTTGTTTAATTTGTGAAACCATATGAATAATGAAGGGTAAAAGTGCAAAATATGCAATAAAGTAGCACATAAAAGCATAGTTTGTGCTTATTTCTGCTTGAGCTTGATAAAATGGTTCATCTTCATTCATAAAGGCTGCAAGGATTGTTTTTGTAAAGTTCTTGTCTTGCTCAATGGTTGCCTTTAGGGCTTTAAAGTCTTTTACAAATTCTTCACTATCCAAGTTTTTTGGAAATTCCATATTAAGAATATTTTTAAGGTGTTCTTCAGCCTTATTGAAATTTGCGTAAGGGTATAAATCTTTACGCTCTAATATTGGCTTGCCAGCCTTGTGTTGTAAGGTGTCATACTCATAGCTAAGTTTTTTTCTAATGACTGGCTTTGGCATTTCATGCATTTTTTCAAAAAA
>CAYJCI010000334.1:0-2076 GCA_964368595.1 uncultured Desulfovibrionaceae bacterium | reverse complement strand
CCTTACTCATGGCATCAGACACCCAAATGGCGTTGATTGAGCCAAGGCAACGTACAGGGATAACACGTGCATATGGGCTCCAAGCTTTGCGGCGCATGGCAGCCATATCAAGGGCTGGGTATGCATCGTTTTCACAAGCAAGGATGAGTATGCGTGGGCCATCATTTTTGAAGTCTTTTGGAACAGTTACTTCACGAATCATAGATCCAATTTGGTCAATATTATAATTGGCAAAGGATATGACACGCTCAGGGCATGCGCCAAAGCAAGTACCGCAACGACGGCAACGAGCTGGGTTTGGCTTTGGTGTGCCTTTTTCATCATCATCAAGTGCGCCAAATGGGCATTCTTCTGTGCAACGCTTACACTGTGTGCAACGTACAAAGTTGAAGATGGGGTATGAAAGGTCACCAGAGCGTGGGTGTACTGCAACACCGTGGGTTGCTGCTTCGATACACTGCATGGCTTTAAGGGCCGCGCCGTAGGCATCTTCTTCACAAGCATCCATGGTCATAGGTTGACGTACACAACCGGCTGCGTAAACGCCAGTACGACGTGTTTCATATGGGAAGCATATGTAGTTTGAGTCGGTAAAACCGTCAAATAAATCAAGGTCTGGGAAATCAGGGCCTTGACGATAATCAAACTGCACAACTGCTTCTTTAGCTGTTGTTGGTACTATACCAGTTGGAAGCACCACAGCGTCTACATCTAAATCAAAGTCCATACCAAGTAGGGTATTTTCACATGATACTTTTAGGGCTTCGCCATTTTGGGCAATGCTTGTAACGTCGGCCTTGGTCATCATGATGCCTAGGCGATCTTGAGCATGCTTATAATAACGCTCTAAAAGACCTTGTACTACCATATGCTTGTATAGAATGAATACTTGCGCGCCTTCATCACCATCGCAAACTGCATTGGCAAGGCGAAGTGCTGCAACAGAAGAAACTGAGTTTGAGTAGCCAAGATGGCGAACAGACTCTAAATCTTCTTTTACAAAGCTTGCTTCTTCCTCACCCTCAGCAGGAGCAGGGGCAGGTGCTGCTGCTTCTGCAGGAGCAGTTTCACAAGCTTCACCTTCAGCACAACAACAAGAGCCTTTAGCGGCTTGTTCTGCAAGTGTTGTATCAAGCACAAAGGCCACACGCTTAGGCTTAATTTTGCCTTCACGAAGTAGCTTACCAAATTCACCAGCATGGTAAACATTTGGCATGCCGTAGCCCATGGGGGCAAGATACTTTTTAGCATCAAGTGGTACCCAACCAGTTGCAAGAACAACTGCACCAACAGGTATTTCAACTTCACCGTTTGGAGTGTTAAGTATGGCAACAAACTCGCCTGGCTGACCAGAAAGCTTGGCAATACCTGAGCTCATATGTACGGTAATTTTGGAATTAGTTTTTACTGCCGCTATTTTTGCTTCAAGGCCAGAGCTTTGTGGCTCAGTCCAAGGGGCTTTTAGCGGAGTGGCGTTGGGGATATTGTTAACATGCCCACCTAAAGTGTCTGTTTTTTCAACAAGTACAACTTCATAATCAGCTGCGGCAAGTTGCGCTGCTGCGGTTAGGCCAGTCCAACCACCACCAAGCACGAGAACTCGCTTAACACCTTCAACTACTGCACCTTCTGGTGGAGTAGCTTTTTGAAGCTTAACAACACCCATGTTCACATAATCAAGTGCCATTTGGGTGAGTAGTTCAGGAGCAGTCGCTGGAACTGGTGAGCCATCGGGGTTTTTATAAGCAAGCACGCATTGCTCACGCAAGTTTACTCGCTCAACCATAACCTCACCAAAAGCATAGATTGCAGTGTCATTTCTTGGGCTTGTGCCACAAATTAATACACCGTCAAGCTCATTGGCTGCAATGTCGTCTTGAATATCAGACAAAGCAGTGGCAAGTACTGGATAACTTTTAACAACTGGGGTAAGATCGCCCCATTTTTTGCTAACAGCGGCAGCAAGCTCATCCACAGGGACGCCACCACCGATGTTTTGCACATCAAAATATACACCTATCTTTGTGGCCATGCTTAGCTACCCCCTTTAACCGTTTGTACTGCCTTCATGGCAGC
>CAYJCI010000333.1:0-2078 GCA_964368595.1 uncultured Desulfovibrionaceae bacterium | reverse complement strand
TAAATCGTACGCAACGCAATTCCTGCTTGTTATTCGTGGCGCACAATTTGAGCTTACCTTGGCTTAAATGGACTTATTAAGCAAAATTTCATTAACCAGATGCAGTTGTGAGCGTTAACTCACTGTATAATGAGTGAAGCAGGTTGTAGGGATTTAGTTTTGATAACATTTAATCTAACGAACGAAAAAGTATATGGCGGCCGATTCGGGGTCAGCCGCCATAAGTCTTAGGAGTGTATTTTAATTTATTTATTATCGTTTCATACCGATGACTGCTGTAAGCATTTCGTCAACGGTGGTTATGCCCTTGGAGTTTGCCTGGAAGCCACGCTGGGTGGAAATCATTTGCACAAACTCTCTTGCCATGTCTACGTTTGACATTTCAAGGTTGTGGGACACAATTTCGCCCATGCCGCCTTGGTTAGCAACAGACACTTGAGGGTTGCCAGATTCACGGGTGGCTGAGTAGAGGTTGCCGCCCTCACGGTTAAGGCCTTGTTCATTTACAAAGTCATACATGGTTATTTGGAATAGTGGCATGGTTATACCGTTGGTATATATACCGTATAATACTCCGTCTTGGTCAAAGTGCACGTTGGAGAGTGAACCATAACTATAACCATCTTGTAAGCTTTGGTTAGTAATGTTTGAACCACTACGCATTACAGTTGCATCTTGTGCTTTTTCTGTGGAGTTTGGTGCAAACTTTACAAGGTTAGTATAGTCAACAACGCCACCAGAGGCTGGGTTGGTTGTATCAAGCGTACCAATATTACTTGTGGCAGTGCCTGCGGCAACTGGAGCACCAATGCCCCATGGGTCATCAAGGTTGCCAATAACTTTCAAGCCAAGGTCAAATTCGATTAAGTAATTTGATGCATCTGGCACGTCAGCGTTACCAGAGTCTTGACGTACAGTATTAGCAAGGGCGTGACCAGAGAAGTTTGCTGTAAATACTGGTAGACCATTGTTAGATACAGCTGTTGGCTGCCAAGAACCTGTATTGTCAGGGTGGCCTAGTATGGTTGCATCTGTAGCACCTTGACCAGCTGGCAGAGTTGGGTCAGTAAATTCTGTATTACCCATATAGGTATAGGCAGATTGGTTTACAAGCTCACCAGATGAGTTAAATATTAACGTACCTTTCATGAGTATGCCAGCATTTTCAGTATCTTGGAAGCTTGTTTGACCTGTGAGTACGCCAGTTACTGGGTCAAATGTGCCGCCAAAGGAACGCATATCTTCTGATGGGTCGATGGTGACCATATATTCATATACTTCATAACCTTGTGGTAGGTCTTGAATAACAGATTTATCCACTTGGTCAAAGTAAGTTGTAAGCGTGTGAGTATTGCCAGCTTCATCATAAACCTTAGTAGAGGTTTGATAAGAGTAAGCCTCAGCAGAGATTGGTGGCGCACCAGCTGTTGCTGGAGGTTGTGTACCATCCCATGCTGTGGACATGGCAAATAGTGGGTTAGTTGTGCTTGGAGTTTTGTCATTACCTGAGTCAGAAGTTAGGTTTAATGAAAACTCAACCTTGGTGGTTTGGCGTGGATCAACATGCCAAGATTCAAGCTTAATATCATCCGGTACACCAGTACCTTGCACTGATGACTGAGTAGCCTGCACAGGGGCTGCACCTGTAGCAAGGGTAGGACTAACTGAATTATCAATGGCCCAGCCTTGTAAGGTTTCGCCACTAGGTAGGCGTAGGTAGCCTTCTTTATCGAAGTTAAAGTTACCAGCGCGGGTGTAATACATTTCTTGAGAGTATTCATCACGCACCTGGAAGTAACCATTACCGCCAATGGCGAGGTCTGTGGATGAGTTGGTTGATTCAAATGCACCTTGGGAGAAGTCACCCATGATGGCATTGATACCCACACCTAGGCCAACTTGAGTTGGGCCACTGGCACTGAAATTTGTTTGATAGATAAAATCTTCAAAGTCCATACGTTGGGCCTTAAAACCCACCGTGCTAATGTTTGCAATATTGTTACCAACTACATTCATTTTCTCGCCGTGTGCAAGCAATCCCGAAACACTTGTCCACATACTATCTGAAAGTCCCATAA
>CAYJCI010000332.1:0-2144 GCA_964368595.1 uncultured Desulfovibrionaceae bacterium | reverse complement strand
TCGTCAAAATCTCTCATAATAAATAAGCCGCCACTTTCGCCACTGGCGCGATAAACTTCGCACCAAAGCTTGTTGTCATCACCAAGGCAGGAGTGAACTTCCAAGGGTGCGGCAGGAGTTAAATTTTTACTAAAATTAAAATCTGCCTTATCAGCGAGTTTTATGTGAAGTCGTTTACCGCACCATTCAATATTATAGTATTCGCATGACATATTATTTTTTTCCTTTTATGGCATTTTTTACTGCCTCAATGCATTGATTTACCACATTTTGAGGCGAAGAATTGGCATCAATAAGCTTAAAGCGGATCTTATCTTGCTCTGCACGTAATATATAATTGGTGCGTACTTGCTCATGAAAGGCAAAGCTTTCTGTATCAAAGCGGCCTTCGCCTTGGGTTTTGCTGTCTGCAGCATTACGCATAACAGCACGGTTTATGCCGATGCTTACAGGCACATCTAGTAAGAGTGTTAAATCAGGCCAAAGGTTATTGGTGCAAATGGTGTGTAAATTTAACAAAGTAGCCATATCAAGGCCACGCCCGCCGCCTTGATAGGCAAGGGTTGAATCCACATAGCGGTCGCAAAGTACAAAATGGCCCTTACTTAGTGCTGGCAAAATAACATCCCTAACGTGTTGTGCTCTGTCAGCTAGGAATAGGAAAAGCTCTGCTTCTGGGCAAATGTCTGTGTTTTCATTAAGTAACATACTACGTAAATTGCGGCCAAGTAGGCTTCCGCCTGGTTCTCTTGTGCAAAGGACAACATGCCCTTCCTTGGTGAGGTAGTTAGCTAAGCCGTTAAGAGCTGTGCTTTTACCTGAACCTTCTATACCTTCAAAAGTGATAAACATTGCTCCTCCATAGAGTTTTTAGGGCTGGTTTTTTTCGTATCTTGCTCTACAGGCACGGGAGTAGAGTGGGCATTGTACATATATCGCTCAAGGGTTGCTTGGTAGCTTGACCATGAGCCCATATCTATTTCTGCAAAAATTCCACGGCATTGAGCCATCTTAGCGTCAATATTGTCAGCAAAATGCAGTAGCATTGCTTCAGCAGTATGAGGAAGCCTTGCTGAGCCAAATTCATAACTGCCATGATGGCTTAAGATAAGATGCTTGAAATGTAATATTAATTCTTCATCCAGTTTTGATTTTTTTAAAAATGGTTGTAGCTTTTCAAGGGCTAGTTCCATATGTCCAAGTAAGCGCCCCATGGTTGTATAATCATTTACCAAACCACCAGAAAATTCCCATATCTTACCAATATCATGGAAAATTGCCCCTGCTAGTAATGTTTGTTTATCAATTTCAGGGTAGTGGCTTGCCATGGATAGAGTTAGCTTGGCAACACCTAAACTATGTTCCAAAAGGCCACCAGCATATGCATGGTGAACACCCTTGGCAGCAGGGGCCACTAACCATGCATTTTTTATTTCTTCATCTTTTAGTACTGAAAAAACAAAATTTTTCCATGGGGCATGTTTGAATTCTTGCTTGCAAATTGTATGAAGTTCATCCCACATTTCTTGTGCTGGGCGTGGGCTTGAGGGCATAAAATCAGCCATATCTAGGCTTGCGCATTGCTCATCTGTTAAGATTCGCATTTTATCAACAACCACTTGGACTTGATCTCTATAAAGTGAGCTACGACCAATTATCTCAACAAACATACCAGCAGTTAAATTAGTAAACTCTTGGCTAAGGGGGCTCCATATTTTGCCATCAATACTCTGTTTTGATTTACGAAGTTCAAGTTTCCAATAGGGGCCATTGCGCGATTGTTGCATGGAGGCAGCCGCAAGCAAAAATACATCATTTATTTCTGTGTTGGCATTTATATCTTTAGAATTTGGGTACATATAAATCCTTGCTAATTTATCTTGCTAAAGTTGTATACAAAACTCTTATGCTATTTTATACTAGTTGCGTTGCTACGGCATAATTTTTGTGTGCATGTTGATGGTAATCTAATACTAATCTTTCTGCTATATTTCTTTTTTTTGGAGCTCTTGTCAAATGAACATTTTGCTTACTAATGACGACGGCATACACGGTGTTGGTTTAAGGGCCATGTATCTTGCACTATCTGAAGTGGGGCATACAGTACATGTAGTTGCGCCTATAAATGAGCAATCGGGAGTTGG
>CAYJCI010000331.1:0-2150 GCA_964368595.1 uncultured Desulfovibrionaceae bacterium | reverse complement strand
TACGTGGCGCACAATTTGAGCTTTGCTCAAATTGTGTTAGCCGCCGCTTGAAAAAACATTTTTTTGTGTCATAAAATCACCAAAAAAGTATGCTACTCACCCTTTTTTCTGGCAATTTTATTAGAATATTTTGATTAAAATATTATTATTTTAATAGTTTTAACTGTTTTTCAGCGTCGACTAATTAGTACAACTTAAAACTCTTTTGCACGCTATAAATTTTCAATCATATAAATATTGTGCTAGCATTAATTAGCCTGCTGGGTTTGCACCTTCGCCCACAATAAAATCTGTAAAATAAACACGCACAACATATGTGCCGCCCAAAATTTGATTGAGCCTTGCGGCAACCTCGGCTTTGAGTAATATTTTACCCTCAGCAGATGAAATATCAGCATAAGTCTTGCCAGCCAGCAATATAATCACAGCATCACGAATCTTAGCTGCTTGGGATTTAATCACTGCTGATACATCTCTATTAACTTCAACTTCCATTCCAAGGCGCAAGTATCTTTTGCCCGTGGGGTCTGAAAGGTTAACTACAAATGGGGGCAAGGGTAGCACCATACCTTGTGAGCGCGGTAGGTCAGATTGCCTTTCAATGCGGGCTTCTTCCTCGCCTTCTTTCGCGGCTTCGCTTGGGGCGCTTGCTCCACCTTCACTGGCTGTTTGCTCAGTGCTAGTTGCACCTTCCTCAGTGGTTGTTGCCTCAGCAGCAACAGGGGCACGCATAAAAAACCACCAATACGCACCGCCACCACCGGCAGCAAGAATAATGAGCAGAATCAAAAATATAATTAAAAATTTTTTTAATTTTGACTTCTTTGGGGCTTCCCCTTCGGGCAGGGCTTCTTTATCTGCCATAAGTTACTCCTTTCAAAATTCTGACTGCAAAGCATTAAATTTATCAATGCTTGATTAATTATGCATAAAGTATACCAAAAATACAATAAAAATTTTTTTATTGGGCAAATTTTATTTAACTTCTGTGGCCAAAAATGTCCGTACCAACACGAAGCAAGGTAGCGCCTTCCCAAATGGCAGCCTCCATATCACCTGACATTCCCATGGAAAGATGAGGTAAATTAAGAGCAAATTCCTTATTTAAATTATCTCTAAGTATTCGTAAATGCTCAAAATATGGGCGTGCTGCCATGCCTGCATCAAAAACTGGTGGCAAGCACATTAAACCCTGCAATTCTAAATGTGGGCACTTAATAATCTTTTCGGCAAGATGAGCTAAATCTTTTATGGCAATTCCAGATTTTTGTGCTTCTGAACCAATGTTTACTTGAATAAGTACTGGCTGGATTATGCTAAGCTTTGCGGCATGCTGTTCTAACATTTGGGCAAGCTTTTCCGAGTCCACAGTATGAATAAGCCCAAAACGACCCACCACATCCTTAGCCTTACGGCTTTGAATGTGGCCTGTGAAATGCCAAAATAATGAGGAAGGGTGGTTTGTAAGTAGCTCTTGTTTGGCTGTGGCCTCTTGCAAATAATTTTCACCAAAGTGCATTTGGCCACAGAAAGCTGCCTCTTGTATAGCGTCTGCACTTTGTAGTTTTGATATGGCAATTAAAGTAATATCATCAGTGCGTCCAGCATCTTGCATGGCTTTATGCATACGCTCATGCACATTAGCAAGGCCCTTAGCAATATTTTGACCAAGCAAACTATTTGCCATGCTTACTCCTGCATCATGCCAAGATTGCGTAAAAAGTTGACATCTTCAGTCCAATTTTCACGAACCTTAACCCAAAGCTCCAAATGCACCTTGCCGTCAAGTAATTTGATAAGTTCCTTTCTAGCCTCTGTGCCAATGGTTTTTAAGGCTGAGCCAGCTCGACCAATAACAATGGATTTGTGCGTAGGTCTTGCCACATAGATGACAGCATGAATAATAGTTTGGCCACGGGCCTCATCTTCTTCCCATTGCTCAATGTCCACAGCGACAGAATATGGAATTTCTTGTTTTAAGTGTAAGAACAGCTTTTCACGCACAATCTCTGAAGCCATAAAACGCAAAGGTGCAGTGGATAATTGATCAGCAGGAAAGACAGCAGGAGCTTCTGGCAAGAATTTGTATACAAGTTTCTTAAATTCTTCCAAACCATTACGACGTAAAGCAGAAGCTGGGAAAATTTCAG
>CAYJCI010000330.1:0-2165 GCA_964368595.1 uncultured Desulfovibrionaceae bacterium | reverse complement strand
TCAGCTTTTTTGCGTGGTGCACGCTTTGGCTTTTCAGCGGCTTCATCAGCAGCTTCAGCTTTTTTGCGTGGAGCGCGTTTTGGCTTTTCTTCTTCAGCAGGAGCAGGAGCTGCGGCTTCAGCTACTTCAGCTGTGCGGGTAAACTCAATAATAGCCATGGGCGCATTGTCGCCACGACGTGGTGTATCAAGTTTAAGCACACGAGTATAACCGCCTGCAATGCCAACAAAAAGTGGGCCAATTTCATCAAAAAGTCTTTTAACTAATTGGTGATTACCAAGTACACGATAGGCTTGACGACGAGCGTGCAAATCATTACGCAGGGCCAAGGTAATTAATGGTTCAACTACCTTACGCAATTCCTTTGCCTTAATCTCAGTGGTACGAATTTTACCATGAGTAAGGAGGGCTTTTGCCATATTGCGGAACAAAGCCTTACGATGAGATGGAGTTCTCGACAATTTTCTGCCAGAATTGCTATGCCTCATTTTGCTGCTTCCTCTTCCAATCTTGATATTTTTTGTCGAAATTATCAATCTTTGTGCCGAAATCAAGGTTCATATCAAATAGAACTCGTTTGATTTCATCCAAAGATTTACGCCCAAAGTTTTTAGTTTTGAGCATGTCAGCCTCAGAGCGTTGCACAAGCTCGCCTACAATGGCTATATTTGTGCTACGCAAGCAATTGGTGGCTCGTACTGAAAGTTCGAGTTCATCAATATTTTTGTATAGGTTCTCATTAAGGTCAGCGCCGTCGGAAGTACCTGTGGCTGCATCACCAGCAATTTTTTCATCAAAGTTGATGAAAACTGAGATTTGATCCTTAATAATTTTTGCACTATAAGCAATGGCATCTTCTGGGCTAACGGAACCATCTGTCCAAACTTCTAAAATAAGTTTGTCAAAGTTGGTCATTTGACCCACACGAGCTTGCTCTACAGAGTATGCAACCTTACGAACAGGAGAATAACTTGCATCTAAGCGAATTAAGCCAATTTCTTCTGAAAGGTCTTCATGCATATCAGCAGGAACATAGCCCTTGCCCATACGCACTTCAAGTTCCATTGTAAGTTCTACATCTTCTGTAAGCTTTGCAATGTGCTGCTCTGGATTAAGTACGGTAATATGCTGATTTGTTTTAATATCAGCAGCAGTTACGTCACCCTTTTTTGATACAGAAAGTGTTAAGCGTTGAGGCTCTTCTGTATTCATTAAAAGGCGTACTTGCTTTAAGTTAAGTATAATGTGCGTAGCATCTTCATGAACGCCATGAATTGTTGTGAATTCATGTTGTACACCTTGAACTTTTACTGCAACAATGGATGCACCCTGTAGGGATGATAAAAGCACTCGGCGCATGGCATTACCAATGGTATTACCATAACCACGCTCCAAAGGCTCACACACAAATTTGCCATGCATAACGCTTGCAGGGTCACTTTCACGTCGGATAATATCCGGCTTAACAAGATCTGCCCAATTGCGTGAATTGATAAGCCGTTCGCCTTGTTTGATAAGCATTCCGGCCCCCATTTATTTTGAATAAAGTTCGACTATCATGTTCTCATTGATTGGGAACTGAATGTCTTCACGTTGTGGCAATGCCTTAACTACGCCTTTAAAAGCAGCGCCATCGGCTTCTAGCCATACTGGGCAACCACGGCGTGCAATAACCTCTTGAGCTTCCATAAGCACAGGGATTTTGCGATTTTTTTCTGGTACTTCAATGGTGTCACCAACACGCACTTGTAGTGATGGGATGGAAACTTTGTGACCATTTAATGTGAAAATACCATGACGTACAAGCTGGCGAGCTTGGTTACGTGAGTTTGCAAAACCTAAGCGATAGACTACGTTGTCTAAACGGCGCTCAAGGTAGGATAGTAAAATCTCACCAGTAACACCTTTGGCTTTATCAGCTTTTACAAAGTAACCGTGGAATTGCTTCTCAAGAACGCCATAAGTACGACGGACTTTTTGCTTCTCACGCAACTGCACTGCATAGTCACTTAACTTTTTACGCGCACGGCCGTGTTGGCCTGGGGCGTAAGGACGACGGTCGTAAGCGCACTTGTCTGTGTAGCAACGATCACCCTTTAAAAAGAGCTTAGTTCCTTCACGACGGCACAAACGGCATTTGGCTTCAGTATATTTAGCCATTGTAA
>CAYJCI010000329.1:0-2176 GCA_964368595.1 uncultured Desulfovibrionaceae bacterium | reverse complement strand
TCTTCTTCAAGTAATTTTTGCACAGCACCAAAGACTTTATCTTCCTCACCCTTTTCTTTTGGAGCAAGAGCGTAGGTGATAAGTTGTGGCGGTAAATCGCCCATGGGCAATGCAAATGGAGCTTTTTCATCATGCAAAGTGTCGCCTGTGCGGGTATTTTTAAGCTTACCGATGGCGATGATTGAACCAGGGCCTAGGGTGTCCTTGCATTGGGCTTGGGTTTTGCCTGTTAAGTACATAAGGCTGCTTAGGCGCTCATTATCACCATTAGAGGAGTTTTTAAGGTTAGAATCACTGGAGATACTACCAGAAATAACTCTTGCCATGGAAAGCTGGCCAGCAAATGGATCAACAATGGTTTTGAAGATAAAGCAAGCTGCAGGGCCATCTTCTGTGCTTGGGCGTTCGTTTAGCTCTTCATCAAAATAAGGAGCGCGCTCAAGTGGAGATGGGAATAGGCTTTGAATGGTTTGTAATAGTTGCACGCCACCTTTATTTTCAAGGGCAGCACCAGCCACAACTGGAGTAAGTGCACCAGACATAACGCCCATGCGTAGGCCTTTGTCAATATCTTCAGGAGAGAGCATGCCCTCTTCCAAATATTTTTCCATAAGTTCTTCATCAGACTCAGCAATATTTTCCACAGCTGTATCGTGGATAAGCATTACTTCATCAGCAAGGTCAGCCGGAACTGGCGCTTCAATGGTAGCACCATTTTCACCAAACATAAGGGCTTTATTTGCAAAAACATCAACTAAACCCAAGAAGGTTTCACCAGCAACTATAGGCATAAATAGCGTTACGGGCTTTGCTCCAAGCATGGAAACGATGCCATCATAAGCCATTTGAAAATCTGCACGGTCACGGTCAAGCTTATTGATAAATACAAGTGAAGGCAGGCCTTCTGTTTTGACCATGCCCCAAAGTTTTTTGGTAAGTGGGCGCACACCGTCAACAGCGTCAATGACAAATGCTACTGCATCAACACCTTTAAGCAAACAGGCCATATCACCAGTGAAGTTACCATCACCAGGGATATCAACAAGATAGTGACGATTTTTATCCCAATCATAGGTGGCAAATCCTGGTTGAATTGAGCCACGTCTGCGAATTTCTTCTGGCTCATAGTCAAGGCTTGTGGTGCCATCTTCAATGGCGCCAAGGCGATTAATGATACCAGTTTGAAATAGCAGCATTTCCGCAAGAGAAGTTTTACCTGAACCACCAGTGCCAACAAGGGCATATGTACGTTGCATTTCCAAGGGTTTGGACATTGTTTTCTCCTAGAACAGATTTACTTTTTAATACGTCCCCCCTTTATACCTCGCCTTAACTAAAAAAGAAAGAACTTCTTGCACCTTATAACAAAATTGAGTGCAATTTTTTTGTATACAGCTAATAATTTTATATTTATACTGTGTACTCAAATTCAAAACAAGGTAACTATTATGGATTTTTTACCTAATTCAATAAGTATACAAGACGTAGTTCTTGCCATGATGGCCGTACTTGGCATTATAGGCTTTGTGGCTGTGGGGCGAATTATGCGTCAAGGCCGCCATTCCTTTAGTGCTAGGCATGAGGCCATGGACAATCGCATAAAGGAAACAACACAAGACATGCGGGAGCGGAATAACTCCATGCAAAGTAGCGAGCAATTACATATAATTGCCTCAGCTTTAAAGGATGTTTTGGAAATAAAGGGGCATAATGCCCACGAAATTATAACAGAATACCCTGACCGTGTGGAGCTTAACCTACCCCAAGGGCTGGTCAGTGTGCATTATATGCAAAAAACAAAGACCTTGCGCAGCATACAAAAAACAATGCATGGGCAAGGCCTTTGGGAAGTTCGCCAAGGCGATATGGTGCAAACATTTAACGGGCTTATACAGCTTGAACGCCATTTACAAAGCCTACTTGCTGGCTTGTAGGCCTGAGTTTGTGGAATTTTATCTTAAAAATAGTTATGTTACACTAATTTTTACTGTTTTCTACACGTGAGTAAGTCCACATTCCTTAACCACAAAGCCTAAAGTCTACACAAGTAAAATATCAATTAAAATAAATCCTTGCTCACCAAAACCCAAGCTGGGCCTTCTGCATCTAAATGACTGGCAGTATATTCAGCACCTTCCCCACCACCAGCAAAAATATCAATACGATTTTTCTTAAT
>CAYJCI010000328.1:0-2179 GCA_964368595.1 uncultured Desulfovibrionaceae bacterium | reverse complement strand
TTGGTGAAAAGCATATTACAACTAACTTACGTGAAGTATATGATATTTCAACTAAGTTCCTTAATGTTAACCCCATTCATCAGCTTATTCCCGTGCGTCCTACCCACCACTACAGCATGGGTGGCGTGCGTACTAATAAAGATGGTGCAGCCTATGGCCTTAAGGGTCTATTCTCTGCTGGTGAGGCCGCATGTTGGGATATGCACGGATTTAACCGCCTTGGTGGTAACTCCCTTGCTGAAACCGTTGTGGCAGGCCGCATTATTGGTAAAAAGATTGTGGAATACCTACAAGGTTATGAAACAAACTTTAGCACAGCCGCAGCCGATGCTGCCATGAAGCAAGTTGCCGAGCGTATTGATGATATGAGCTCTGGTCGCAAGGGTAATGAAAATTGCTATGAGCTTCGTGAGCTTTTATTTAAGACTATGATGGACAATGTGGGTATTTTCCGTAATGGAACAGACCTACAAAAAGCCGTGGACGAATTACAAGAATTATTAGTTCGCTCCGAAAAGATTGCTCTTAAAGGCCATAACCAAGGCTTTAACCCTGAGTTATCTATGGCCTTACGCATTCGTGGCATGGTTAAGCTTGGCCTTTGCACAGCATATGGTGCTCTTATGCGTACTGAAAGTCGCGGTGCTCACACTCGTGAAGACTTCCCCGACCGTAATGACAAAGAATGGTTGAACCGCACCCTTGCCACTTGGAAGGAAGGCGATTCTTTGCCGACACTTAGCTATGAAGATGCAACACCTTGGTATGAAATCCCACCTGGTGATCGCGGTTATGGCGGTGGTAGCACAATTCAAACAACCATACCTAAGAGCAAGCTTCGCCCACTCGGTGGAGCATAAAAGTAGGAGAGAAATTATATGGGACGTAAACTGCATATTGAAATCATGCGTTACAATCCTTTGGACCCACAAAGTGTACCGCATATGCAATCCTTCTACCTTGAGGAGCACTTGAGCATGACGCTCTTTGTGGCTCTCATGCAATTGCGTGAAACTCAAGATGCTACACTACAATTTGATTTTTGTTGTCGTGCTGGTATTTGTGGTTCATGCGGTATGGTTATCAATGGTAGACCTGGCCTTGCTTGCTCAACCCAAACTGCAAACTTGCCAGAGCATATTGTATTACATCCACTACCAGTGTTTAAGCTTATTGGTGACTTATCTGTTGATACTGGTACATGGTTCCGCAATGTGGGTACAAAACTTGAAACTTGGATTCACAGCCAAAAGCCATTTGATGAAAATGCCATCGAAGATCCCATGTGTAACGAATTAGCTACACAAATCTTTGAGCTTGACCGCTGCATTGAGTGCGGATGTTGTATTGCTGCTTGTGGTACAGCTCGCATGCGTGAAGACTTTGTTGGTGCTACAAGCATTAACCGCATGGCACGTTTTTGTGTTGACCCTCGTGATGAAAGAAGCAAAAAAGACTTCTATGATCTCATTGGTAATGACCAAGGCGTGTTTGGTTGTATGGGCCTTCTTGCTTGTCATGATGTTTGTCCAAAACAACTACCATTGCAAGACCAACTTGGCATCATGCGCCGCATGCTGACTTTAGAATCTGTAAAGGGTATTGTGCCTGAAAAGCTACGCCATTTGATGGATTGTGGCGGTTCTTGCAAATGCAATAAATAGTATGAAACCGAGGCACTCTTATAATAAGGGTGCCTCGGTATAAATAATAACCTAAAACCCGAGGAAGATTAAATGTCATTGTACACTAAGGAAGAGGCACTTGCCTATCACGAACTACCAAGACGTGGAAAAGTTGAAGTTCTACCCACCAAGGCTTGTGCTACTCAAAAAGATTTATCCATGGCTTATTCGCCAGGTGTAGCTGAGGCTTGCCGTGCCATTCATGCTGATGAAAGCTTGGTTGATGTTTACACAGGCCGTGCTAACCTTGTGGCAGTTGTGTCTAACGGCACAGCAGTACTTGGCCTTGGCAATATTGGACCAAAAGCTGGCAAGCCAGTTATGGAAGGCAAGGGCATTTTATTCAAAATGTTTGCTGATATTGATGTTTTTGACATTAACTTGGCAGAAAATGACCCACGCAAAATTTGCGACATAGTAAAGGCTATGGAGCCAACCTTTGGTGGCATTAACCTTGAAGATATCAAAGCCCCAGAATGCTTCTTTATTGAAGA
>CAYJCI010000327.1:0-2195 GCA_964368595.1 uncultured Desulfovibrionaceae bacterium | reverse complement strand
AAGTGGCATAGCCGTTAGGTGAGCTTGTGAACCTTACGGATACAGAGAGCGAAGCCCTGCCCGAAGGGTGCCACAAAGTGGCATAGCCGTTAGGCGAGGCACGAGCCTTACAGATATCGTGCGTCTGGACGAGCGGCCTTAAGGCCGTGCGTATAAGGAAAAAATTTTATAACGAAGGCACAATGAAAAAAACAAATATCGCACTATCGGACAAAAGTAATAAACAGGTCACAAGGACGATTTACTTTCAACATTTAAAACCAATACGTTCCATAAAATTCAACAAAAAAAGGCTAGCCTTGCAAAGACTAGCCTTTCAGAATTAATATCAATAAAAACTAAACATCACTTGGATGCAACATAGCCTCAGGGGATAAAATTTCATCAAGCTTTTCCTTGCTAAGTAGCTTCCTCTCAAGCACAAGATCATAAACAGATGCATTCTTCTCCAAAGCTTCACGAGCAACAGAAGCAGAAGCCTCATAACCAATATGCGGATTTAGCGCAGTCACAATACCAATACTATTGGCAACTAAGCTTCTGCAAACATCTCTATTGGCAGTAATGCCATCCACGCATTTATCTTGAAGGGTACGCACAGCACGACGCAACCTATTCAAACCATCAAATAAGCAATGAGCAATTACAGGCTCCATAACATTTAGCTCAAGCTGGCCAGCTTCTGAAGCAAGAGTTACTGTTAAGTCCTTACCCATAACGTCAAAGCACACTTGGTTTACCACTTCTGGAATAACTGGGTTTACCTTGCCTGGCATGATGGATGAACCAGGCTGCAATTGCGGTAAATTAATTTCATTAAATCCGCAACGTGGGCCAGAAGAAAGCAAGCGCAAATCATTGCAAATTTTTGAAATTTTAACAGCCGCACTCTTAATAGCTGCAGAAACTTGCACATAAACGCCAGTATCCCAAGTGGCTTCAATAAGATTTGGCGAAAGTTTAACATCAAGTCCGCTAACTTCTTTAAGTTTTTCAATGCAAAGTGGCGCATAACCCTTGGGTGAGCAAATGCCAGTACCGATGGCTGTTGCCCCCATGTTTACTTCTAAAAGGCAAGATGCGGCATATTCTAAGCGCCCCACTTCCACTTCCAAAGTTGTGGCATAGGCTGTAAATTCCATACCCAAGGTCATGGGCACAGCATCTTGTAATTGTGTTCTGCCCATTTTAACAATATCGTTAAATTCTTCACCCTTAAGCATAAAACCATCATGCAAATAACGTATGGCATTTATTAATCTTTTAAGCATAGCATGCAAGGCAAGATGCAGGGCTGTGGGGTAGGCATCATTGGTGGATTGTGAGCAATTTACATGATTATTGGGGTGGCAAAACTCATATTCACCTTTTTTATGCCCCATAAGTTCCAAGGCTCTGTTGGCAATAACTTCATTGGCATTCATATTACAAGAAGTACCAGCACCACCTTGCAAGCAATCGGTGGGGAATTGATCATTAAACTTACCATCAATAACTTCATCACAAGCTGCACAAATGGCTTTGAAAATATCATCTGGCAAGAGGCCAAACTCATGATTGGCTTTTGCGGCTGCCTTTTTCACATAGCCAAAAGCACGAATAAATTCAGGGATATCCTTAATTTTACTGTGTGAAATGTAAAAATTTTCTATGGCGCGATAGGTTTGCACACCATAATAAACGTCATCGGGGATGACTAATTCACCTAAAAAGTCATGTTCGACACGTGTTGACATGAGATTACTCCTAATTTTTATTGTTATTTTATTAATGAATAAGAATATTTGCCAATATATAACCCACGGTACAAGCCGTACCTACTGCTATTAGGCCTGGAATCATAAAGCTATGATTAAAATACCATTTACCAATCCTTGTTGTGCCACTAATATCAAAATTGCAAGTGGCTACATCTGAAGGATATACGGGGAAGAAAAAGTATGCATAAGTTGCAGGAATTAAACCAATTAAAACCTCAGGTGGCAAGCCTAAACCAAGACCCACAGGTAGCATGATTCGTGCGGTGGCGGCTTGTGAATTTACCACAATGGACACAGTGGCAAGAGCTAGAGCAAAAGACCAAGGGTAGTCATGCACCATGGTGGTGATGGAGGCCTTAAATGTTGGCATAGCATGCTGGAAAAATGTATCACTCATCCAAGCAATACCAAAGATAGCAATGGTTGCCACCATGC
>CAYJCI010000326.1:0-2209 GCA_964368595.1 uncultured Desulfovibrionaceae bacterium | reverse complement strand
TAATATGAGTGCAAATATTGGCAAAATTGTTCAGGTCATCGGTGCAGTCGTTGACGTGGAGTTTGCGGGTGGAACACTACCCAACATTCTCAATGCTCTTGAGATCACAAACCCCAACAACACTGACGCACCTGATCTTATCTGCGAAGTAGCACAGCACCTTGGTGATAACGTTGTTCGTACCATTGCTATGGACGCAACCGAAGGTCTTGTGCGCGGCATGGAAGCTAAAGACACAGGCTCACCTATCATGGTTCCTGTGGGTAAGGCTGCTGTAAGCCGTATTATGAACGTTATTGGGCGCCCCATCGACGAAGCAGGCCCCATTAACTCAGAAAAAATGTATCCTATCCACCGTCCTGCTCCAGAGTTCACCGAACAAAATACCAAGGTTGAACTTTTGGAAACAGGCATCAAGGTTGTGGACTTATTAATCCCCTTCCCCAAGGGCGGCAAAATGGGCCTCTTTGGTGGCGCTGGTGTTGGTAAGACCGTTATCCTTATGGAAATGATTAATAACATCGCAAAGCAGCACGGCGGTAGCTCCGTGTTTGCAGGTGTTGGTGAGCGTACTCGTGAAGGTAATGACCTTTATCACGAACTCAAGGACGCAGGCGTTTTAGAGCGTGCTATCCTTGTATACGGTCAGATGAACGAACCTCCAGGGGCGCGTGCTCGTGTTGCACTAACAGCCCTTGCTTGTGCGGAATATTTCCGTGACGAAGAAAACCAAGACGTGCTTTTATTCGTTGACAACATCTTCCGCTTTACCCAAGCAGGCTCTGAAGTATCAGCCCTTCTTGGTCGTATGCCATCTGCGGTGGGCTATCAGCCAACCCTTGGTACTGACCTTGGTGGCCTTCAAGAGCGTATTACATCCACCAACAAGGGTTCAATCACATCCGTTCAGGCCGTATACGTACCTGCGGATGACTTGACTGACCCTGCCCCTGCAACTACCTTCTCACACCTTGACGGTACACTTGTACTTTCACGTCAAATTGCTGAGCTTGGTATTTACCCTGCGGTGGATCCACTTGACTCAACTTCTCGTATTCTTGACCCTAACGTTGTTGGTGAAGAGCACTATTCAGTTGCCCGTCAAGTGCAGATGGTTCTACAAAAGTATAAAGACCTTCAAGACATTATCGCCATCCTTGGTATGGACGAATTGTCTGACGACGATAAAGTTGTTGTGGCCCGTGCCCGTCGTATTCAACGTTTCTTGTCACAACCTTTCCACGTGGCAGAAACCTTTACCGGCACACCAGGTCAATATGTACAGCTAACCGAAACCATCAAAGGCTTTAAAGGCATTCTTGACGGTGAATATGACCACCTTGCAGAAGGCGACTTCTACATGCTTGGCGGCATCGAAATGGCTGTGGAGAATTACAATAAGCGTCAATCTGAATAAGGAGCAACACTATGAAGCTCCAATTGGAAGTTGTAACCCCTGATAAGCAGGTGGTACAGGAAACGGTAGACTATGTGAGCTGCCCAGGCATCGAAGGTGAATTCGGTGTACTAAAAGATCACGTAGCCTTGTTGTCAGCCCTAAAAGTTGGCGCACTACGCTATGACAAAGAGGGCAAAGAGCAATACGTTTTCATCTCTGGTGGCTTTGCTGATGTAAATGAAAATGTTATTACCATCTTGGCAGAATCAGCAGAACTTGCAGAAAGTATTGACAAAGCACGTGCCCAAGAAGCACAAAAACGTGCCGAAGAACGCCTTGCTAAAAAAGATGAAAATCTTGACGTACTTCGCGCAGAGCTTGCTTTACAAAAGGCGATTGTGCGCCTTAACTTAGCAGGCTAGTTGGCAAACTGTTGAAAAATTATAATTTGTTGCTTCAACGTAAATTTTAGTAGGGACTTAAAAAGAGCATGGGGGGGGTAAATCCCCCGCTCTGCTCTCTATTTACGCAAGGCTCGTAAACTCGCCTAACGTAAACGGCTTCGCCGCCCGCTGGGTAGGACTCCTCTCCTAAAATCTCACGTTTCATTGCATCTCACAATTTTTGAACAGTTTGCAAGAGTTTAGTTTAATAAAATCCCATGGGAGGGGTAATACCCTCCCGTGAATTCATTTCATTTCTACAAAGGTTTTATATGTTATTATTTTTATACCCTACCTGACGACACGAACTAACACTTCACGGTGTGAGGTCTTGTGTATTATGGGGTATGAGATAATTTATAAAATC
>CAYJCI010000325.1:0-2210 GCA_964368595.1 uncultured Desulfovibrionaceae bacterium | reverse complement strand
ATTCACTTTGCAAGTACTAGTAACCTTGACATTGTACAAGTAAATGCAGGTGGTGCAGTTGATATTACAACCACTGGTACTATGCGCGATGCCAATGACCAATACGTCATGGACGAGCAAGACATCGCACGCCTTGAGGCCATGTGGCAACGCCTTGACCTCTTAAGAGAAGAAGGCGCAAACGACTATGACACACAAGTTGCAAGAAATGTTGAGAAGCACCGTGTGGAGCTTAATGATGCTTATCACTCTTACTTTGCTTTGCAAGATGCTATCAACACTGCTGGTAGTATTGATGCTTATGCCCAATCACTCATTGATAATAATGATGAGAGCTTTGCAGAGTTAATCAATGCAGGCGCATATGCAGACCTTACAAGTGATAAAGCACAAGCAACTCAGTGGATTGAAGATAGATTAGCAAGTTATGAAGGGCGTTTGAATGAGTTTGATGCAACTTTAATAACAGGTAGCTATGATAAAGATATAAATATTGCCGCTGCTGCTTACATTCTAACCAAAGAGCAAGAAGATATGCTTATAGCAAAGGCTTCTGCTAACCTCTTTACCGCAAAGCAGCTCACAGGTAGCATTGCCAAGGCTCTTTATAATGGCACAACCTCAACCCTAATTATTGAAGAGGCAAATATTGTTGGCGATAGCATTACCCTTGATGCAAAGGCCATTGGCTCCTATGTAGACAGCCGCACCTATATTATTGAAGATTACGAACAAAAGAAACCTGCTGGCACCCTTACAGAAACAGACCTAGGCATGTATGCCCAGGCAACAAACAATGGTGGAACAATCACTACCGATGCTATAACTGGCGATGTAAGCATTAGGCTAAAAACCTATGTTGTGGATAATTATACTGAAAAGCTCAAAGGTAATGTGGAGCTCACAGACCTTGACCGCTACTATATTTGGTCAAGTGAAGCCACAGATAGAACCATTAGCGGTAATGACATGACCATACGCTTGGTAGATGACCTCAATATCAAGCTTGGTACTGGTGCTCTTACTATGACTGCCGATGACTATGCCTACATAGGCACAGGCACAGCCACAGTTGGCGGTGGTACACGTGAAGACATTACCATTGATAAGATTACCGTCACTGGTGAAAATGCAGAACTACGCATCAAGGCCGATGGTTATCTATTGGGGTCAAGCGTTGATAACCTTATTACTGCTGGTGCAAATTCCTATGTGGTGCTTGAAGCCAGTAATGGTAATATAGGTGCTGAGGACATGTTCATCAACATAGCAGAGCACGATACTGTGCATTTGCGTGCCAGCCGTAATGTTTATTTAAGTGGCTCTGGCATACTTAACCTTGATAACCTCAATATTGACTCCTCAAGCAAAGCACATATTAAGAGCAAGGATATTGTAGACGCTGGGGTGACTACCCAAGTTGGGCACATCATCATGGCCCACGGCGGAGACCTTGACATAGTTGGCGACTTAACCCTTGAAGCCACCAATGTCACCGTAGGTTCCGAAGAAACCCAAAACATGATTCTTGATAATAACCTAAAGCTTAAGGCCATCACCGATAACCTAGAGCTAAAGGCCCAACACCTTATTGTGAGTGGCGGTAATTTTGATACCCAAAGCAATCTATTATTAACTGGCATACAGTCCGTTAATTTTGATGAAGGGGTCAACTTTAGTGCAAATAAGGGCTTAACTGTTAATAGTGAGAATATCTATCTTTTCAAGGATGCAACAGTTTCAACCCAAGAGGGCGACCTCACCCTAAATGCCACTGGCTTTATTAAGGGTTATGAAAATGTGACCTTGAATTCTGCCGATAATTTGATCCTAGACGCTGCCAACTACATAAACATTGACGATAATGCAACGTTTACATCAACAGAAAGCATGACCTTAGATGCTGATGTGTACATAAACATTGACACAAATGCTGACTTTGATTCTGGCTCAGACATGAGTCTTACAAGTGATTACATAACCTTTGACACTGGTGCAAACCTAAATAGTGGTGCTGCTCTAGATATTACAAGCACTACAGATCTTGCCTTAGAGGCTGGTGCTATTATCACTGCCGTTGGCAATATTACCACCAATTCACCAACCTCAGACATGAACAATGCAAGCATTACCAGTAGCACTGGCAATGTTAGCGTAACTGGCACTAACGTAACCTTTACGGATGATGCCAAGCTTGAAAGCACAGCTGG
>CAYJCI010000324.1:0-2232 GCA_964368595.1 uncultured Desulfovibrionaceae bacterium | reverse complement strand
GGACTGGATTATCACCAGCGGCATACAGAAATAAAAAAAGTACTGAGTGATAAAGCTCAATAACTTAACTTAGTTGATGCTGAAAAATGCTTTTCCACGCATTTTTCAAAAAAGACACGCCCACGCCAAACACCGCTTTGCAGTCGCAGGAAGTTCGACCCAACGGGCGGCAAAGCCGTTTACGTGGTGAGTTTACGAACCTTACGTAAATCGTACGCAACGCAATTCCTGCTTGTTTTTCGTGGCGTAAATTTTAAGCCTTGCTTAAATTTTGTTAGCCGCCGCTTGAAAAACTATTTTTTTGCGTCACAAAATCGCTAAAAAAGTATGCCATACTCCCTTTTTTCTGGCAATTTTATTAGAATATTTTGATTAAAAAATGTTATTATTTTAGTTGCTTTAACTGTTTTTCAGCGTCGACTAATTTAGAAAGGAGAAATCATGACACAAAACGTAGCCACCCCACAAGAAGTCATCGAAAAAGTACACAATGCAGCAGAGTTTTTGAAAGAAAAAGGCGAAGAAGCTCTGGCTGTACTTCGTGACCCCACTTCTGAATATACTTGGAAAGATACCTATATTTTCATAATGGACATTGAGCAAAGCCTTGTCCTCTCAAACCCTGTGTTCAAAGAGCGAGAAGGTGGTAATGTTCGTGAACATCTTGACTATGCTGGTGAAAAATACGGGGTGAACCTTTGCAATCTTGCTAACAAAGGTGGCGGCTGGCTTGAATTCACATGGGCAAAACCAGGTGACACAAGACCATATCGCAAAGTTTCTTATATTTATCCTGTCCCTGGCTATCGTTATACTGTTTGTGCTGGAATTTATAATGACACAATGACAGTAGAAGAACTAAACAACTTGATTTAAAGGCTTACTTTGAAATAATTTCATAGCATTTTGGCCTTCTATCGCGAAATAGGCCCCAATTTAAACGCTCTTTTGCAAGAGAGTCTAAATCAAAATCGGCATATAGGATTTCTTCCGTATCACGCGTGGCTTCTGCTATCTTTTCTCCAGTGGAGTCTGTAATGAAGGATGAACCATAAAATTGCAGGGACGAGCTTTGCCCACCATTAGCCTCACACGGCATAACCTCCTCAAGTCCAATGCGATTTGCAGCCACCAAGGGCATGATGTTTGCGGCAGCATGGCCTTGCATTACTCTTTGCCAATGTGGCATGGAATCGCAATCCAAAATAGGCTCTGAGCCTATGGCTGTGGGATATAATAATATTTCAGCGCCTAGCAATGCCATACTACGAGCTGTTTCTGGAAACCATTGATCCCAACAAATCCCCACACCTATCTTTCCATACGCTGTATCCCACACCTTAAAGCCCGTATCTCCTGGGGAAAAATAAAATTTTTCCTGATAATAATGATCATCTGGAATGTGCGTTTTACGATAAATCCCTAAGATTTTACCACCAGCATCTAACATAACAACAGTGTTAAAAAGCCTATTGCCATCACGCTCATAAATGCTTACAGGAAGCACCACTGCAAGGCTTTTAGCAAGCTCTTGCATGCGTTTCACAGCAGGGTTTTCCGAAACTGGCAAGGCATAATCATAGTATTCATAACGCCGTTCTTGACAAAAATATGGACGTTCAAAAAGCTCTGGCAATAGGATGATTTGCGCGCCTTGTTTGGCCGCTAGGCAGACTTTATTTGCGGCATTTTCGATATTTTCTTCCACACTATTACTGCAACGCATTTGTATGGCACTTAAGGTAATATTGCGCATAACGTATCCTTATTTTTTGGGTATTTGCTGTGTGATGCAATGTATGTTGCCACCACCTAATAAAATATCTCTCGCGGCGATGGGCAGTATTGTTCGTTCTGGAAACAGATTAGCTACAATTTGCACCGCTTGTGCATCATTTTCATCATCAAATTGTGGCAAGAGGATATGCTTGTTTGAAATATAAAAATTAACATAGCTTGCGGCTAGACGCTCCCCAAGGGTGCGAAAGTCCTCTCCTTCTGCAAAAGTGTAGCCTGTAAGGTCTTGCTCCGCAATACACACAGGCTCTGCTGGAATAGGCAACTTGTGCACAGTAAAAGAGCGCCCCTTGGCATCCTTTGTGCTTACTAAAAAATCAAAACATGCTTTAGAAAGGGCATATTGAGGATCATGAATATCATCAGTCCATGCAAGAACTACCTCTGCTGGGCGCACAAAAGCACAAATATTATCCACATGTTCATTGGTTTCAT
>CAYJCI010000323.1:0-2249 GCA_964368595.1 uncultured Desulfovibrionaceae bacterium | reverse complement strand
CTCACTGTCAACGACTTTTTCATATTTTTTTATATTTTTATTTTTATCTATATTTTCATATAATTATACTAAATTTATTCTACGTTAAATTTGCCTTCTGCTATCATTTCTTCCACCTGAGCAATATCTTTATCGCCTCTACCTGATAAATTGACCAGCAAGACGTCATCTTTTTTCATGTCTTTTGCCATATGCATGGCAGCACCTACAGCATGTGAAGACTCAAGGGCAGGAATAATGCCCTCAAGGCGAGAAAGTGCAAAAAATGCTTTTATGGCATCTGCGTCATTTACATTTACACACTCAAGGCGCCCTTCGTCCTTTAGATATGATAAAATCGGGCTAACCCCAGGGTAATCTAGGCCAGCAGATATAGAATGCACCTTAGCTGGTTCACCATTATCATCATTCAATACATAGGCTTTGTAACCATGAATCATCCCTGGCTTGCCAAGGCAAAGAGTTGCCGCATGCTCGCCATAATTAAGACTTTGACCACCAGGCTCTGCCCCCACAAGCCTTACTTCTTTATCATCAATATAATGCATAAATGCGCCCATGGCATTGGAGCCGCCTCCCACACAAGCAATAACAGCACTTGGCAATGCACCTACAGTTTCTAGCATCTGGCGGCGAGATTCTTCACTAATAACGGATTGGAAATAACTTACCATAAGTGGATATGGATGCGGCCCAACAGACGAACCTAACAAATAAAATGTATTGTGCGCATTGGCTATATAATCACCAATGGCCATGTCCACTGCTTCTTTTAACCCTTGGTAGCCATCAGTTGCGGCAACAACTTTTGCCCCCATCATTTCCATACGGAAAACATTCAAACGCTGGCGGTCAATATCCTTTTGCCCCATGTAGACCACGCACTCCATACCCATTAAAGCAGCAGTTGCAGCAGTTGCTACACCATGTTGGCCTGCGCCAGTCTCTGCAATAATACGTTTTTTACCCATACGGCGAGCAAGCAAAATTTGCCCTACAGTATTATTCACCTTATGAGCACCAAGGTGATTTAAATCTTCACGCTTGAGATATATCTTTGCCCCACCGCAATGAGCAGTCAAACGCTCACAATAAAATATTGGGGTTTCACGGCCTTGATAATCATGCATATAGCGTGCGCGCTCTGCTATAAAATCAGCATCGTCCTTATATTTTAGGAATGCTTCCGCCACGTCATCCAAAACTTTTTTTAATTCATCGGGTACAAATTGCCCGCCATATTCACCAAAAAAACCGTCTGCGCCCATATTCTTATCTAACATTATATATTCCTCTCTTACAAATTGTATACAGTATACCAATGAGCCTTTTATATAGATATGCTCAAAAGTGGTCAAGTATTTTTTAACACTTGAAATGATTAAATGGAGATTGACTCAAACAAATATACCAAAATACTGTCATAACAAAGGATCTTGTTATGACAGTATTGTTTTATAAATTCATTTTTATTATAAAATTAATCCACTAAAAAATATTCAACCGTGCTAACAACTCTAATTTTCTTAACTTCTGGTTGATATTCACTGGGGGTAGTAATACTAAAAAGGCCTTGATTAGCTTTTTTAATTTTACCGAGGTTGCTTTGTGAATCTTTGGCAAATTTTTCTGCCACTTCACGGGCATTTTTAGTGGCATTTTCAATCATCTGTGGTTTTAGACTATTTAAACTGGTGAAATTATAAATAATGCGTGAGGCTTGTGCTTCAAGGGCAACGCCCTCCTTAACCAAGCTGGCTATACTTTTAGAAATCTTGGCAATCTGCTGAACTTTACCACTTTTTACAGTTATGGTGCTTTGAGCTGAAAAGTTATAAACTGGCTTATTATCCACTGAGGAATAAAGGTTTTTATCCTCAATAGTTGGAGCCATGATTATAATTTCTTCCGCAGCGATGCCATTTTTTAATAGAAAATCCTGAACCTTGGCATTGCCACTTTCAATGCTTGCATAAACTTCATCAAGGTTATTGCCATTACTTCTAAAAACCACAGGCCAAACAACGCTATCCGCAAGGACTTCACTTTCAGCAAGCCCTTTAACTACCACTGTTCTTTGGGCATTTTTCATATCCAACATGCCTGCATGAATATAATAACCCAGAGCTGTGAATCCTAAAAATATACATATACCAATGATAAAACTTGCACTATTTTTCATATTAACCTCATTTACTTTGTCTGCGTGTATACTAAATGATAGTGAAACAATTTTCCATCACTAATTA
>CAYJCI010000322.1:0-2257 GCA_964368595.1 uncultured Desulfovibrionaceae bacterium | reverse complement strand
GGCGCGTGAGTATTCGACGCCATGAATATGATGCGCTTATGGGTGTTTGTAGGCAAGTGAAAAACAAAATAAGCCGTTGAAAATGCATCATCTACTGCGTTAACATAACATTTTAGTCAGCTCATGGGGAGAAGCCCCGATTTCCCTCATAAAATGTCACGTTGCCTTGTAGCTGACATCTTTTGAACGGCTTACATAATAGTTACTACTTTCTGTGTAAAAGATAACTTGTATGGATTACTTCGGAGCCCTTGTTTCGTGGGGTTACTTGCAATGATATTGATAAATTTTTACACAAAAATCAAGCTAGTACTGTAAAAAAAGGCCTTCCGCAGTTTTTGTGGAAGGCCTTTTATTGTGCTTTGTATTTTTAATTTAAACATTAAATAAGAAGTGAACAACGTCACCATCTTTAACCACATACTCCTTGCCTTCAGTGCGTAAAACACCAACAGAGCGGCATGCAGCCTCGCTTTTATGTTGCACAAAATCGGCGTAGGAAATAACTTCTGCTCTAATAAACCCACGTTCAAAGTCAGTATGAATAACGCCAGCGGCTTGTGGGGCTTTGTCACCTATGCGAATTGTCCAAGCGCGTACTTCCTTTTCACCCACTGTAAAGTAGCTACATAGCCCAAGAGTGGCGTAACCTGTGCGGATGATGCCTTGAAGGCCGCTTTCCTCAATACCAAACGATTGTAGCATGTCAATTTGCTCGTCATCGGGTAAGCCTTGTAGCTCTTCTTCAATTTTAGCACAAACAGTGGTGAAGCCGGAATTACGCTCCTTAGCAAGCTGTTGTACGCTTGCTACATATTCATTACCACCTGCAATGGCCTCTTCATCCACATTGGCACAATAAATCACTTTTTTAGCGGTAATTAGGCCCATTTCACGCCATTGTGTGTCAAAAGCATCACCTTCTGGTCTTTTAAATGTACTGGCAGGATTTCCAGCGTTTAAGTGTGCAAGTAGGGTAGCGACTTGATCTGCAAGGGCTTGTATACTCTTATCGCCGCGTTGTTTACGAAGGCGTTCAACTCGTCTTTCAGCTGATTGTATGTCAGATAATAAAAGTTCAGTTTCAATGGTTTCAATGTCTCTTAGTGGTTGTACGCTACCATCAACGTGAGTAATGTTTTCATCTTCAAAGCAACGTACCACATGCACAATGGCTGCACATTCGCGAATGGTTGCTAAAAATTTATTACCAAGGCCCTCACCAGTGCTTGCGCCACGTACAAGGCCTGCAATGTCAATAAAATCAACACTGGCATGTAAGGTTTTTTGTGGTTTAGCTAGGTCAGTTAGCACATTTAGGCGGGCATCTGGCACGGCAACTGTGGCCTTATTTGGCTCGATGGTGCAAAAGGGATAGTTTGCGGCTTGGGCGTTTTGAGCCTTGGTTAAGGCATTAAAAAGTGTTGATTTACCAACATTAGGAAGGCCCACAATACCAATACTTAAAGACATAATAACTCCGATTAAATTAATACTCACCATAGCAAGTCAATTGGATAAAATAAAATGAAGTGCCTTTAATAAGCGTCAAAGGCATTTTTGGCAAGTAAGATTTATGATGTGAAAATTTACGGAACGTTTTATTCTGATTTATAAAAGACTATTATTACAGTTTTTGAGGTAAGGTGTTGTTTTTTAATATTTCGTAACATACTCTACTTTTATGAAAACTGTTAAAATCTATCTTTTTCCTTGCGGCTTCGTCATCTGGTAGATTTTGAACGCGCGTATTTATATACGCTCTGCCTCCAAAATCTACCATGTACCTCGCCGCAAGAAAAATCTATCAATTTCAAAAAATTTCATAAAAAGGGGACACATACATTTTTGCAGCGTGCTTATGCACTCGCAAAAATGGTGTCTCCTGAAGGGTGTTTTAATTTTTCTTTGTTTTAGCAAGAGCTGTAATATCTATTGTTTATCTGATATTAAATTTAATGTATGATGCTGTTATATTGACATAATCTAATTTAAATTTTTCATAAATTATTAATCCGATATCTACGGGCGGTTAAAGAAATCCTTTAACAGTTTGGCACAATCATCAGCCAATACACCACCCATATGCCAAACTTTGTGATTCAAAAATCCATATTCTAAACCATCACAACAAGAGCTCACAGCCCCAGCTTGACGATCCATTGCACCATACACTAGCCCAGCAAGCCTTGCATGCACAATCGCCCCCGTACACATAAGACATGGTTCAAGAGTCACCACAAGTATTGCATTGTTT
>CAYJCI010000321.1:0-2280 GCA_964368595.1 uncultured Desulfovibrionaceae bacterium | reverse complement strand
ACTAACCCGCCTAATATTCTATAAAATAACAAGCAATTAAATCTCACTATCCAAATACTTGCCAGCATCTAAATAGTTTTGCACATAATCTTTAACCCCATCTTCCAATGAATAGCTAGGCATGGGGCAGCCTGTGTCAGCTAGCTTTTGCATGGGGGCTTCGGTAAAGTTTTGATACTTCCCTTTCAATTGTTTTGGTATTCCAACGTATTCAATATTCGCAGGCTTACCCATAGCCGCAAAAACTGCCCTAGCAAGGTCATTCCAGGTGCGGGCCTTGCCCATACCAACATTAAATACACCATGAACATCATCATGCTTGAGTAGCCAGCTCATAATGCGTGTACAATCTTTTACATAAATAAAATCACGCATCTGACCACCATTTGAATAATCTGCATGATCTGATGAAAAAAGTCGTAAATAACCATTTTGCCCAATTTCAGCATGCGCCTTACAAACTACGCTACGCATACTATCTTTATGATATTCATTAGGCCCATAAACATTAAAAAATTTAAGGCTTGCCACTTTGCTTAATAAATCATGTTTTTGAAGCCATAAATCAAATAATTGCTTGGAATAACCGTACATATTAAGAGGTCTAAGCTTGGTTAATATTGCCTCATCATCCAAAAAGCCTAGGCTTCCATCTCCATAAGTTGAAGCAGAAGATGCATTAATAAATCGTGCGCCTTGTTTAAGGCTAGCCATGCATAGGTCACGGCTATAATGAAAATTATTTTGCATTAAAAAATCAGCATTACACTCTGTGGTTGAGGAGCAAGCCCCAAGGTGCACAACCCCTTGCACGTTATTAGCCAAGCCATTTTTGCGGGTAGAGTTGATAAAATCATCCCTATGCATATAATCTACATAGCGTAAACCGACTAAATTTTTCCATTTTTCACTCTGCGCTAAATTATCAACCACTAAAATATCATCAATACCAGCTCTATTAAGCTCCCAAATAAGAGCACTACCTAAAAACCCTGCACCACCAGTAATTATATACATGACAACTCCTAAGCTTAACGTCTTAAAAATATACTATATTGTTTTAAGCACATGGGGCAAGTGTTTTTCTGCCTCATTACAATTGCATATTGCCAAAAAAATTTTTTTTAAGTAGCATGACTGGTGCGTGATTTTTTGATTAAAAAATTAAAATTTTTAACCCCACTAATGATTGACGTATGAAACAGAGTAAAGTAATACACATCGCCTACAGCGCAGGCAAAGGCCAAGAAACCACATTTACTAAGCAAGCAAACCTAATACAAAACAAAGGCTTAGCAGAAGACTACCACAGCCAAATTGGCGATGATGGACTTATTGTAGTAACGTCAGCTCCACTGGTTGAATGGATGAAAAATGTGGGCGTAGAAGGCTTATGCTTTAAAAGGTTTAGATACAATATATGTCTTTCAGAAAGTGTAGCAAACTTTAAGAGCGGAGATATACTAAGCATAGGCCAAGCTGAAATAGAATTTTCCACACGACACAAGCCCTGCTTTGCAAAAAAACAATTCTGCCAGCTAAATGGCAAAAACTGTATGCTACAAGCTGAAATGAAATTCGCAGAGATTCAACAAAGTGGCCTTATTTCAATTGATGATGAGGTTACTTTAAGAATATAGCCTTATTAACCATTAAACCCGTAGGAGAGGACATGAAATCAACTTTAGCGCTACTTTGCCTTGTAGTAATGACCATGTTTGCAGGCGTTGCCAACGCATCTGATGACAAAGTGTTACGCATGGCAACCACAACAAGCACAGCTGACACCGGCCTTTTAGATTATTTAACCCCTATCTTCAAACAAGATACAGGTTATGACCTTAAATTCGTATCCGTTGGTACTGGCGAAGCTATTTCCATGGGTAAAAACGGCGACGTTTCCATCGTACTTGTTCACGCTAAAGCTCGTGAAGAAGCCTTTGTTAAAGAAGGTTTTGGTGTAAAGCGTGTACCTGTTATGTATAATGATTTCGTGATTGTTGGCCCTAAAACACCAATTGCTAAAAATGACGACATCAGCAAAACTTTCTCCACAATTCAAGACAAAAAGCTAGCTTTCGTTTCTCGTGGCGATAACTCCGGCACACACACAAAAGAAGTAAACATTTGGAAGCAACTTAAGCTTGACCCAGCTAAGAACCCTAACTATGAGCAATCTGGCCAAGGCATGGGTGCTACCCTTAGCATGGCTGATGAAAAGAAAGCCTACACCCTTACCGACCGTGGTACATGGTTAAAAATTTCCACCGATTCCAATGT
>CAYJCI010000320.1:0-2301 GCA_964368595.1 uncultured Desulfovibrionaceae bacterium | reverse complement strand
AAGTAGTGGTCTTCCATCTCTTGCCCCTTGGGGGCTGGTGCACCTTGCAGGGTGCGACCTGTAAGCAGTAAATCAGGGCGTAAAGCGGCAAGGCGACTATCAACCAAGAAATATTCTTGCTCCGCTCCAACCATGGGGCGCACATATGTTGCTTTATCTTTGCCAAAAAGATGCAAAATACGCAAAGCTTGGCGAGAAATGGCAGAAATTGAGCGCAAAAGCGGAGTTTTGCGGTCAAGTGCCTCACCAGAATAGGAATAAAACATGGATGGAATATGCAAGGTATGCCCAAGTTTACCAGGAAGTAAGAATACAGGCACTGTTGGATCCCAAGCAGTATATCCTCTTGCTTCAAAGGTTGAACGAATGCCACCAGAAGGGAAGCTTGAGGCATCAGGCTCACCACTAATGAGCATCTTACCAGAAAATTCATTTAATAAATGACCATCAGAAGAAAGAGTTAAAAAGGCATCATGCTTTTCAGCAGTATAGCCTGTCATGGGGTGGAACCAGTGTGTATAATGAGTTGCACCACGCTCAAGGGCCCAATCCTTCATGGCAGAGGCAACCACATTTGCAATTTCAGCAGGTAGGCGAGCTCCCTCACGAATTGTCAGCTCAAGCTGCTTAAATACATCACGCGGCAAACGCTCACGCATTACATGAATGGTAAAAACATCTTTTGCAAAATGACGACTCATTTCTACATTAGGCGTTAATTGGCCTTCGGTTGGGTCAATGGCACAAGGCTTTGCACTAAAGGCTTCCATAACGGCAAGACGACGTGGTGTTGTCATGTTAAAACTCCTTAATAACTAACTTATTTTAATAAAACAGCACTGATTACTAGCTTTGCAGATAATTCAGAGCAAATACATAATTGCCATTAAGCATAAGCTGTGCCAAAAATGTAAAATCACATTATTATATTGTTTAAATATTTGAAATAATATGGATTATTTTTTTGAACCCATGCTTAAATTCACGCAAATTATACATTTTATGTAAGCAGGCTAGAATTTTTCATAGCTCTTTCTACAAAAATGTAGAAAGAATAAGCTACATAATTTATTTTAAGCCACTCTACAAAATTTTAAGGCAATAAATTTAAATTTTCATATGTAATATCATACAGTTAAAAAATCTACATTTTTGTAGAAACTCAAATTAAAGCTTTAGCTGAATGTAATGAAAAAAATACATTTTTGTTGTTTTCTAAATTTAAAAAGTGGCAAAAAATCAAGAGTAAATTCGTAATATACTAATATTTTTAAATTAAATTAACAAAATGCCCATTTGGCACGCTCTATGCTTTGGGGAGATTCATACGCCTTTGCATTGGTGGAAAGGACGTTAATTTATTTACCCGCTAGTGCCTACTTGCAAAATTAGACACTACAAAATCCGTCAGGATTTTGCGCCGCAAAAGTGGCGGAGCCTACGAAAAAACATTTTCGCAGGCGATACAGCAAAAGTTTTCTGAATAATTATGAAGAAAGCTTTTGTAATTAGAAACTAGGAGGATAGAAAGATGAATGCGGCTGATACAGCTTTTATTATGATTTGCAGTGCGCTTGTGATGTTGATGACCCCAGGTGTAGCTTTGTTCTATGGTGGTCTTGTGCGTTCACGTAACGTGCTTTCCACTTGCATGCACAGTTTTGCGCTCATGGGTGTTATTCCCATACTCTGGTTTGTGCTTGGTTATTCGCTGGCTTTTGGCGGTGATGTTGGCGGGCTAATAGGAGATTTCTCCCACGTAATGCTTGCAGGGGTAGGTCTTGAGGCTGGACCTGTGGATAATATCCCCCACATGCTTTTTATGCTTTTTCAGTGCATGTTTGCAGTTTTAACCATTGCTCTAATTTCAGGCTCGTATGCTGAACGCATGCGATTTTCAGCCATGATGCTCTTTTCTTGCCTATGGCTCATTTTTGTATATTCACCCATGGCCCACTGGGTTTGGGGTGGCGGCTGGATGGCAAAAATAGGTGCAGTGGACTTTGCTGGTGGTGCCGTTGTGCATATGGCCTCAGCAGCTGCTGGCCTTGCCACAGCACATGAACTTGGCGCACGTATGGGCATGGGCAGGCAAACATTTACCCCACACAATTTGCCTCTAACCTTGCTTGGTTGCGCACTCATTTGGTTTGGCTGGTTTGGCTTTAATGCTGGTAGTGCCCTTGCTGCCAATGGTCTTGCCGTACACGCCTTTGGCACAACAGAAATGGCGGCCGCCGCTGGTATTGTTGGCTGGTTGCTATTTGAATGGAAGCACATTGGTAAGCCCACAACTCTTGG
>CAYJCI010000319.1:0-2311 GCA_964368595.1 uncultured Desulfovibrionaceae bacterium | reverse complement strand
ATACAGAGAGCGAAGCCCTGCCCGAAGGGTGCCACAAAGTGGCATAGCCGTTAGGGTGAGCTTGTGAACCTTACGGATACAGAGAGCGAAGCACGTAGTAAAAATGAGTGTGTCACGTTTTTGTCTATTTTGCGTATATTTTAAGATTTTTTATTGTGCCGAGGCAAAAATTTTTTCCTGCGTCCGACCCAAAGGGCCTGTAGCCGTTAGGCGAGGCACTAGCCTTACGAATATCGTGCGTCTGGACGAGCGGCCTTAAGGCCGTGCGTATAAGGAAAAAATTTTATAACGAAGGCACAATGAAAAAAACAAATATCGCACTATCGGACAAAAGCAATACACAGGCCACAAGGCCGCTTGACTTTCAACAATTAAAACCAATACGTTCCAGAAAATGTAATAAAAAAGACTAGCCTTGCAAAGACTAGCCTTTCAGAATCAATATTAATAAAGACTAAACATCACTTGGATGCAACATAGCCTCAGGGGATAATAGTTCATCAAGTTTTTCCTTGCTAAGTAGCTTCCTCTCAAGCACAAGATCATAAACAGATGCATTCTTCTCCAAAGCTTCACGAGCAACAGAAGCAGAAGCCTCATAACCAATATGCGGATTTAGCGCAGTCACAATACCAATACTATTGGCAACTAAGCTTCTGCAAACATCTCTATTGGCAGTAATGCCATCCACGCATTTATCTTGAAGGGTACGCACAGCACGACGCAACCTATTCAAACCATCAAATAAGCAATGAGCAATTACAGGCTCCATAACATTTAGCTCAAGCTGGCCAGCTTCTGAAGCAAGAGTTACTGTTAAGTCCTTACCCATAACGTCAAAGCACACTTGGTTTACCACTTCTGGAATAACTGGGTTTACCTTGCCTGGCATGATGGATGAACCAGGCTGCAATTGCGGTAAATTAATTTCATTAAATCCGCAACGTGGGCCAGAAGAAAGCAAGCGCAAATCATTGCAAATTTTTGAAATTTTAACAGCCGCACTCTTAATAGCTGCAGAAACTTGCACATAAACGCCAGTATCCCAAGTGGCTTCAATAAGATTTGGCGAAAGTTTAACATCAAGTCCGCTAACTTCTTTAAGTTTTTCAATGCAAAGTGGCGCATAACCCTTGGGTGAGCAAATGCCAGTACCGATGGCTGTTGCCCCCATGTTTACTTCTAAAAGGCAAGATGCGGCATATTCTAAGCGCCCCACTTCCACTTCCAAAGTTGTGGCATAGGCTGTAAATTCCATACCCAAGGTCATGGGCACAGCATCTTGTAATTGTGTTCTGCCCATTTTAACAATATCGTTAAATTCTTCACCCTTAAGCATAAAACCATCATGCAAATAACGTATGGCATTTATTAATCTTTTAAGCATAGCATGCAAGGCAAGATGCAGGGCTGTGGGGTAGGCATCATTGGTGGATTGTGAGCAATTTACATGATTATTGGGGTGGCAAAACTCATATTCACCTTTTTTATGCCCCATAAGTTCCAAGGCTCTGTTGGCAATAACTTCATTGGCATTCATATTACAAGAAGTACCAGCACCACCTTGCAAGCAATCGGTGGGGAATTGATCATTAAACTTACCATCAATAACTTCATCACAAGCTGCACAAATGGCTTTGAAAATATCATCTGGCAAGAGGCCAAACTCATGATTGGCTTTTGCGGCTGCCTTTTTCACATAGCCAAAAGCACGAATAAATTCAGGGATATCCTTAATTTTACTGTGTGAAATGTAAAAATTTTCTATGGCGCGATAGGTTTGCACACCATAATAAACGTCATCGGGGATGACTAATTCACCTAAAAAGTCATGTTCGACACGTGTTGACATGAGATTACTCCTAATTTTTATTGTTATTTTATTAATGAATAAGAATATTTGCCAATATATAACCCACGGTACAAGCCGTACCTACTGCTATTAGGCCTGGAATCATAAAGCTATGATTAAAATACCACTTACCAATCCTTGTTGTACCACTAATATCAAAGTTGCAAGTGGCTACATCTGAAGGATATACAGGGAAGAAGAAGTATGCATAAGTTGCAGGAATTAAACCAATTAAAACCTCAGGCGGCAAACCTAAACCAAGCCCCACAGGGAGCATTATTCGCGCGGTTGCGGCCTGTGAATTTACCACAATGGACACAGTGGCAAGAGCTAGAGCAAAAGACCAGGGATAGTCATGCACCATGGTGGTAATGGAGGCTTTGAATGTTGGCATAGCATGCTGAAAAAATGTATCACTCATCCAAGCAATACCAAAGATAGCAATGGTTGCCACCATGC
>CAYJCI010000318.1:0-2327 GCA_964368595.1 uncultured Desulfovibrionaceae bacterium | reverse complement strand
CCACACTGGATGCAGGGCAAATCTTTAGTGGCAAGAAGTCTGGCAAACTTATCCATGGTTATGCTGATGCTTCGGCTTATACTCCAACTATTAACCCTAGTTACATCTTTCATGCAAGTAGTCGTGACATAATCGTCTGGTTTATGAATCACGCTGACCCGCTGTACGTTTTTGGCCCTACAGGTTGTGGGAAGACCAGTAGTATTAAGCAACTGGCAGCACGGCTTAACTATCCTGTCTTTGAAATTACAGGGCATGGACGGCTTGAATTTGCAGACCTTACAGGTCACTTGGCAGTCAAAGAAGGTAACATGGTTTACGAATACGGGCCACTGGCACTAGCCATGCGTTATGGTGGGCTACTGCTCTTTAATGAAATTGACTTAACCGCACCAGAAGTGGCAGCAGGATTAAACTCCATTCTTGACGGTGCACCGCTGTGCATAGCTGAAAATGGCGGTGAGCTTATCAATCCACATCCCATGTTTCGCTTTATCGCCACCGCCAATACCAATGGCGGTGGTGATGAAACTGGTCTGTACCAAGGCACACAAAGGCAAAATCTTGCTTGGCTTGACCGCTTTACCCTTTGTGAAATGGGCTATCCTGCTCCAGAAGTTGAGAAGAATTTATTATGCGCAAGTTATACGGCACTGCCAGAAGAAATTGCCCATAAGCTGGTGGACTATGCCAATGAAGTACGCAAGCTCTTTATGGGGGAAAGTGGTAATATAACTAATACTATTGAAGTAACATTCTCAACTCGTACCTTGCTACGTTGGGCGGAATTGACCTTACGTTTCCAGCCTCTAGCAAGCCAAGGCATACAGCCTGTGAGCTATGCTCTTGATCGTGCTCTTGGCTATCGTGCTTCAAGGGAAACTCGTGCTATGCTGCATGAACTTGCACAAAGGATATTCCCTGCACAAAACACAGCCAAAGCAACTTACACGAAACCTAAAGCCCAACCTCAACCCACAAAAGACATCAACCAATGGAAGCATTATGTCGGATTACTTGTGGCGGCAGATTTAACCAAGATCGCACATTTACCTATCGTTGCCCTTGAAAAACCAACGCCCAGTGGCGGTAAGTTTTGGCGAGCAGAATTACAGCCAGAGGGCGTGCTTTTACATTGGGGCAAATGGAATACCAATGGACAGCGTATGCTCATTGAGCGTGACAAATGCAAGCAAAATGACCCTGCTATGGAAATGCTTAGGCGTGTAAATCACAAGTTCATTAACGGTTACAGTTTGGATGCTAACAATACAACATTATAAAGGAAATTATTATGAACATACCACAACCATCTGACATTAAGATTTTGGATAACTTATTGGCTCTGAATTTGGACATATCACTATGGTCAGCTCGTAAAAAGTTAACTTTAGAAGACTTTGGAAATGTGGAATTGCCACCAGATGAACTGGCAACTCTTGGTAGTAAACGAGTAGCACCACCTGAAAGCTTACGCATATTTGGTACGCTTAAAGCTCGTGCTTTTAACTATTTGGATAAGCACGGAGTACGTTTCATGTCTGGTTGGGCTATACCAGAGGACAAGGCCGCAGACATCGTGCAAGAACTCATGGCAATACGTGATGAATTTGTCGTAGCAAAAGACCAATTTCTGATTGAGTATGACAAGACCATTCAAGATTGGATTGATAAGCATGAGGAATGGGGCGGCATTATTGCTAACTCCGTGGTCAGCCCTGACTACGTTCGTGCCCGCATGGATTTTCACTGGCAGATGTATAAGGTTGCTCCGCTAACTCAGCATACAAGCGAAGATGCCGTTATTTACGCTGGCCTCGCCGAAGAAGTTGAAAGCTTGGGATATACACTCTTTAACGAAATATCTCGCACCGCCAATGACATTTGGAACAAGGTCTATATGGGTAAAACGGAAGTTACCCACAAGGCATTATCACCGCTTAAAACCTTGCATAACAAATTGATTGGATTGAGTTTTATTGAACCGCATGTGGCTCCAGTAAGTGACATCATTCAAATGACCTTGCAACATATGCCAAAGCGTGGACCAATCACTGGAAATCATTTACTAACTCTGCAAGGGCTTGTATGCCTTTTGCGCGATACAAGCACACTCATTACCCATGCACAGGCTTGTATTAACGGTGCTGATACCGATTCCGTACTAGATGTGTTATTGAAGCATACTCAAGAGTCGCTTGGCATAGTGGTAGATGCAGATGAAACGGAGGGAGTAGAAACCATGCCCATGCCTGACCTTCCTCAGGTCAATCATATTCCAAGCATGGGCTTATGGTGATGCCATGCTAAACAATAAACACATCATG
>CAYJCI010000317.1:0-2328 GCA_964368595.1 uncultured Desulfovibrionaceae bacterium | reverse complement strand
TTTTTACACTTAAATTTTAATTGCAGAATGTTAAAATGCTATGATGAAAAATAATTATTTTGCTTTGTGTAAATAACACTTTAATTGCAACTGTTTTTCTCAGTTTTTTTATTTTTTAAGATTTTTTCTAGAAAATATTTTATTTAATTTCAGCATGTTAACAAAGGCATGTAGAAATTTTTTTATTTTCATGCCTAAAGAAAGTTACGGTTGTGACGATGAAGCTTTTAACAACGTAATGAAATTAAGAGGCGAGAACATGCTAGATTATTATTGCTTTCAAAAAATCCAACATTTTTTTAGCCAAGGCAAAACATCAGAAGCATTGCAGGTACTTATGGAGCTACAAGCTCGTTACATAGCTTTGCAAGATGAATCTAAAAACCTTAAAGAGCGTGTGCAAGAGCTTGAAGATATAATATTTCTTTCAAAAACTTTGTATTTTGATAAGCAATTTTATTGGATTAAAATTGCCTCCATTACCCAAGGGCCGTTTTGCCCTTCTTGCTATGAGCGTGATGGTACATTATTTAGACTGCATGCATGTAAAGACACTCTATGCTGTGCTTACTGTGGTGTGGAATATTTATCCAATGCGCATGCGGTTGGTGAATACACTCCAATATCAAAACCTGTGCAGGCAAAAATATTCTCTTTTGCCAATGCATTAAAAAAATAAGTGTGACTAGGTTAAATTATGCAAGCTCAAACTCAACAAAGGCAAAATCAAGCCACGCATTTTGGCGGTATATTTGCGCCACTTGCACAATATCCCGGAGCAAGTTATGCTAAGATATTGTCAGAAAAGATTGAGCAACATTCTTTTACACCAAGACCAACCAAACGTGAAAAAATTTTAGTGCGTTCAAAAACGCCCTACATGAAAAATATGTCAAAAAACATACTGCCATTTAAATCAGCCTTACTCATAGTGGATATGGAGAATAATGCTTCTCTTGACCGCTCTGCCTTGCGTGACGCAGGCATTAAGTATGTGCGTGTTTTGACATCTGGCCTACAAGCTGCAAAAATTTTAAGCTCTGGCCCAAGTTCTAGCCAAGGTGAAGGCGATAATATTGACATAGTTTTTTGCCATGCCCGCTTTGATGATATGTCAGCCGTGCAGTGGATTGAGTTAATCCGCACGCATCCAGCGCTTAAAAGTTTGCCCGTGGTTGCCTTGGTTGGCAGTTCCGTGGAGGAGCATTTTTTACAAAATTTAGATTTTACAGCAATTATGGCAAGGCCATACTCACCTAAAATATTACATGATAAGCTTGCAGATATTGACCATGTTCAAGCATTTTATCGTAATGTTGAAAGCCCTGTTTTTGATGCGGCTTTGCAGCGCTTTGAAAGTTGTAATACTGAAGATGGTAAGGCAAGCTTTTACATGGAAGAAGGTATGCGCTTTGTACAGCAAAAAGAATGGGATAGCGCAATTCAAGCCTTTAATAAATCCATGATACATCCAACTCAAAAGGGTGACTCTGAGTTAGGTATTGCTGCTGCTTGGCGTGGTAAGCAAGATATTGAAAAATTTCGCTATTATGTATATGAAGCAGGGCTTACCTTTGCTCGTGCTGGTCAATGGTCGAAGGCTCGTACTGCGTATAGCTATATGTTAAAGGCTGTTCCTAAAGCGCCAAGTCCTTTTGTGCGCATTGCTCAATCATATGTAAGAGCTGGTGAATATGCCAAGGCCGCCCAAGCTTTAATTAAAGGTATTGACTTAAGCCCGCATGAAAATGTGGCAAATTATATTGCAAAGGCTTGTTTGTATACAGAAAATCCGCCGTATACCTTGCAAAAAGTAAAGCAGTTTTTTGTTGATCCCATATTGCAAGACATCGTTAAAGCCTTGGATGAAAATTTACAACAAGCATTTGAAGCCCGCCAAGATACTGTTTCTAAAGGCCGTGAAGAAAGGGCAAGGCTTGAAGCTAAAGCTAAAGAATATAATGCAAATAAAGCGAATGCAACAAGCTCAAATGCGGTGAAGATTAAGTCGGTGGTAGATCTTGAAGATGAGCTGGAAGATGATGATTTTGGGCCTCTTTATTATGATGAAGATAGCGATGAAAGTATTTTAGAATCCATCCCAGGTAATCCAAGCCTTATGCAAGATGATTATGTTAAAAAAGAGCAGGGCAAAGTTTTGCAACTTATGAATGAAGATGACATGGAGTCACAGTTGTTTACAAGCTTTCCCAAATTAAATGAAGCTGCAACAGTTATTAAAACTACCTTAAAGTTAATGAAAAAATAGCTATTTAGTCGACGCTGAAAAACAGTTAAAACCACTAAAATAATAATATTTTTTAATCA
>CAYJCI010000316.1:0-2349 GCA_964368595.1 uncultured Desulfovibrionaceae bacterium | reverse complement strand
AGTGGGCGTGTCTTTTTTGAAAAATGCGTGGAAACGCATTTTTCAGCATCAACTACATTAGTTAAAATTTATTCTCTTTGAGCGGCTAAACATTATTTGTTCAGGATTTTGCATTACAACTTCGCTTTTATTTGGTTGCATCAAGGCAGTTTTAAATTGACTAGCCAACAAAGGCTTGGCAAAGTAATAACCCTGACCAATAGTACAACCAAGATCTTTAAGCCACATGGCTTGGTCATGCGTTTCAATACCTTCACACACAATACGTATGCCTAAGCGCTTAATCATAGCTACAACATCTTGAACAATAAAAATCTTTTTAATATTTTCTCTATCAAAATCTAAAAAATCTTTATCTAACTTAATTTCATCAACATCCAAGCTACCAAGCCTATTGAGTGAAGATAAGCCAGTTCCAAAATCATCAATAGACACTTCAAAACCATCATTTTTTAACATATTAATGGTTTGGTCTATGAAAGTGCTATCAAAATTAGTGGCACTTTCTGTAAGCTCAATTATAATATGCCTTGATGGCAAGCCGTATTTTTTTAGTATTTGCATGGCTTTAGCACCAATATTGGGTGCAAATAAAGTCACAGGCGACATATTTATTGATATTTTAAGTGAAGGGAAAATATGCAAATTAGCTTTAATAAATTTGCAAACTTCCTCAAATACAAATAAGTCAAGCTCCACCACAAAGCCATTTTCTTCAAATAAAGGAATAAATTTATCTGGATAAATGGGCTTTTCTGCCCCTTCTGGTTGCCAACGCACTAAAGCCTCAGCACCTAGAATTTTCATGCTCTGTAAATCAACCTTTGGTTGGTAGGTTACAAAAAATTCATTACCAGTTAAAGCTTGCTTCATACGAAAAACGATATCATAGCTCATTTTTTCCGCAATTTGCATATGATTATCAAAAACTGTAAATGTATTATTATAATTTTCGCTGCCCTTTTTCACAGCAATTCTAACTCTATTGGAAATTTCATCCACAGAGTCATTGGGGTTTTCAATAATATATTTACCAATGGAAACTTTAGTTTCATAGTTGTTGCTGGTGATTTTCTTAATGACGCTACTTAGTTCATTTTCGCATAATTTTTTTAAATTTAATGCTGTTTCAGTCTTGCAGAAAAATGAGAAGTTAATGGGCTTTTCGCGGCAAATTAGCACATCTTGACCAGCAAAGTTTGCTTTTAGCATATCAGAAATGGCAACGATGGTTTGCGTGCCTTTTTCATAAGAAAACATTTCATTAATTACTTGAAAATTATCCAACCTAATAGTTAAATATTTATATTCATTAACTTTTGCATTTTTAAGCTTTGCCCTTATGTCAGTATAAAATTTATGTTTAGATTGCAAACCAGTTAGCTCATCTGTATTAGCAATCTTTAAGATGTCAGTTTTCTTCCTATTATTTAAGACCAAAACAAGGCTTAAAACTAAAAACAAAAATGCCAAGACACCAACTATAATGGTATAAGAATGCTGAATAAAAAAATCAACTATCGATAAATCTGGGTAAAACTTCTGACTTTCTGCTATTTTTATGTTGCTAATTAGGTCCTGGTCTAAACCTGCAAAAAGCTTATTAAATATTGCTACATAGTCAGCATAATTAGTTAAGTCCTTTGAAACAAAGGCCTTCAAATTTAATTTATGGTTAGTTTCATGTACTGCAAAATCATGATTATTCTCTGTTAACTGTTTAGTTTTATAAACTATATATTGATTAAAATACAAAGATGTATCGGTTGCCATAAGAGCATCAATCAAACCCTTATTGTAGGCGACAAAAACATCATTGTAACTGTTGAAAATCACAAAATCCTTGTTAGCAAAATCTTTGCGTACTGCCTGCATATCTAAAAAAAGATAATCATACAATACAATTGAACTTTTTGTATTTTTGTATATTTCAAAATTAATAGTATCAGTCAAAGTAAAAATCATAAAAGGCAAAGATAAATATGTATCGGTTAAGACGAAGTTAGAAAGCTGTAAGTTTTCATTCCTAACTATGGGTATTAGTATATCTGCTTCAGTGCGAATTGAATCATTAATAATGCTTTCAAGTTTTCTAAATTCAATTTTAAAATTATACTGCTTTGCCAATAATTTAAAAACATCAACAATAATTCCCTTGGGATTATTGTTTTTATCTAAATAAGATAAAGGCTGGTGTTTACTGGCATAACCAATGATCAATGGCTTTGCATTAAGAGTTTGTAGCTCTTCCTCTGATAAAACTGTGCTAGAAATATAAACAGCTGGTTCACTAGCACCATCTTTTTTTACATTTGCTATTGAAAGCGGAGTGGAAAGGATGTAAAAAAA
>CAYJCI010000315.1:0-2354 GCA_964368595.1 uncultured Desulfovibrionaceae bacterium | reverse complement strand
TAGGCTCAACACGTACACCGTCAATAAAAACATCACCCTCACTTGGAGCTAAAAGTCCTGTTAGCATACCTACTAGGGTGCTTTTCCCTGCGCCAGAAAGCCCCACAAGCCCAAGCATTCCGCCTTTGGGAATGGATATATTTATTTTATCTAAAGCCTTTTTCTGAGAAGCGGGATATGAAAAGCCCACATCACTCAATTTTATGTATTGTGTAAAGGTGCATTTTTCTGTTGGAATAATATCTTTTGCTAAGTCAAAATAATTGTTAAGAATTGTTGTTGCTGGGCCTATATTGCCTTTAATTTGCAAAACTGAACTTACAAGCTTATTCATAGCAGGGAGTAATCTCCAGCAAACACCAGCCAACAATGTAAGTGACCCTGTAATAGTGGCAACACTTTCACCAAGGCTATACAAGAGCAATACAGCACCAAGCAACAAGGTTATACCAAGGCTTTCAAGTATCCACACAGGAACTGAACCATAGATGCTTTGCTCAGCAACAATTTTTGATTGAGGCTCTGCACAGGCAGAAAATTGTTCTTTAAATTTTTGACGTTGATTATAAATGTAAACTTCGCGCATGCCTTGCAATGCAAAGTGAGTAGTTTTATGAGCTTGCATATTAATTTCTGCCCCTTTAGAGCCTAAATCACGCACTTTTTGCTGTGTTAGTTTGTATATACTGATAGCAGCTACCCCACAAACACCAAAAAGTAAAAGGGAAGCCCAAGGAGAAGCAATAAAGGCCGCTCCCATAAGAAAAATCGCTATACCAATCTGTGTGAAAAGAGATAGACAAGCTATCCACACACTTGCAACAAAAACTCGCCAGCCAAGATGACTATGTAGCTCAGCAGTATTTTGCTGCGTATGCCATAAATAGGGAACAAATAAATAATTGTTAAAAATATAAATACCTACGTCCCAGCCAATTAGTTGAGACATCTCACTTTGCTTATACATCGCATAAGCTGTGACTATATTTTTACAAATAGTGACTATTACAAGAAAAACAAGAACTGTAGTAAGCATACTTACAACAGGTGGCATATCATTGACACTTGCTACATACTCAAAAAAAGCACCAAGCATAGGTACTTCTTGCAAGCTTTCAGGAGAAGACAAGGCCACACCAAATAAAGAAACCACTGTTGCAAGAGCAAGTTCAGCAAAGCTGACAATAAACATGAGTACCACAAGCCATTTTATTCTGTTTTTATGAGCTTGCGGCAATATGGCATAGGTTTTCTTTATGATATCAAGGGTAGTCATGGAAATTCCTTACATAAAATACAGGATAAGTTGAGTATCTTTATTGCTTGCATTTGTCAAGTTCAGCCAACAGAGATAAGGGGCTTTTATACTTAATTTTTTTGTTTTAACAAACTATTCATAATGCTAAAACCTGCAAATAGTTGTCATATTGCTTTGATTATTGTAACTCTACCCGCTTGAGCACTATAAATATGCAATTTACTATACTAGCATCCTTATCTAAAAAAACATTGAACTTAAATCCTTTTTTCATTAAGCTGTTCACCAAACTTAAAATTATCATTATTTAGTGAAACATGATAGTTGGATATTGTAGACTTTTTAGCAGTTAAGCCGTGTAAAAAACCTTTATCGAACCTTTACTGACGAATACACATTTTATCAAGTAAAGTTAAAGATTTACGCAATACACAAATAGCATCTGAGGCTTACCTAGATTGTTAAAGCGCTAATGCTTCATTATCTTTCATAAATTATAAGGTATACATGTTAACTTCCAAAATTTTCTACACAAAACCCTCTATTGGTGAAGATGAATTTTCCCTTGTTAATGACGCCATTCGCCATGGCTGGGGTGACAAGTGCTATGCTTATATCGCTGAATTTGAAAAATCCTTTGCCAAGCATTTGGATGTTAAACATGCCATAGCTACCTCAAGTTGCACAGGTGCATTGCATATGGGGATGTCGGCTCTTGGCATTGGCTTTGGTGATGAAGTTATTTTACCAGAAATAACCTGGACAGCAAGCATGGCACCAATAACGTACCTAGGGGCTTCCCCTATTATTGTGGACGTGCTTGAAGATTCATGGTGCATTGACCCAAAGCAAGTTGAAGCTGCCATTACTCCTAAAACTAAAGCCATTATGGCTGTGCACGTATATGGCAATCTTTGTGATATGGATGCACTGCTCACAATTGGCAAGAAGCATAATCTGCCTATTATTGAAGACAGCGCTGAGGCCATTGGTTCTGTGTATCATGGAAAAAAAGCAGGAGCTATGGGGGCATTTGGTACTTTTTCATTTCATGGCACTAAGACCATTACTACTGGTGAAGGTGGTATGTTTGTTA
>CAYJCI010000314.1:0-2360 GCA_964368595.1 uncultured Desulfovibrionaceae bacterium | reverse complement strand
AAGCCCGCCTCTATGAACATCTAAAAGAAATGCTCTTGCAAATTGACTATTTACACGGTGATAACCCTGATTATTTTTTAATGCCTTTACGCCGATTTTTAGGGCGAGTGAGTATTCGACGCCATGAATATGATGCGCTGATGGGTGTTTGCAGGCAAGTGAAAAACAAAATAAGCCGTTGAAAAGGCATCATCTACTGCGTTAACATAACATTTTAGTCAGCTCATGGGGAGAAGACCCGATTTCCCTCATAAAATGTCACGTTGCCTTGTAGCTGACATCTTTTGAACGGCTTACATAATAGTTACTACTTTCTGTGTAAAAGATAACTTGTATGGATTACTTCGGAGCCCTTGTTTCGTGGGGTTACTTGCAATGATATTGATAAATTTTTACACAAAAATCAAGCTAGTACTGTAAAAAAAGGCCTTCCGCAGTTTTTGTGGAAGGCCTTTTATTGTGCTTTGTATTTTTAATTTAAACATTAAATAAGAAGTGAACAACGTCACCATCTTTAACCACATACTCCTTGCCTTCAGTGCGTAAAACACCAACAGAGCGGCATGCAGCCTCGCTTTTATGTTGCACAAAATCGGCGTAGGAAATAACTTCTGCTCTAATAAACCCACGTTCAAAGTCAGTATGAATAACGCCAGCGGCTTGTGGGGCTTTGTCACCTATGCGAATTGTCCAAGCGCGTACTTCCTTTTCACCCACTGTAAAGTAGCTACATAGCCCAAGAGTGGCGTAACCTGTGCGGATGATGCCTTGAAGGCCGCTTTCCTCAATACCAAACGATTGTAGCATGTCAATTTGCTCGTCATCGGGTAAGCCTTGTAGCTCTTCTTCAATTTTAGCACAAACAGTGGTGAAGCCGGAATTACGCTCCTTAGCAAGCTGTTGTACGCTTGCTACATATTCATTACCACCTGCAATGGCCTCTTCATCCACATTGGCACAATAAATCACTTTTTTAGCGGTAATTAGGCCCATTTCACGCCATTGTGTGTCAAAAGCATCACCTTCTGGTCTTTTAAATGTACTGGCAGGATTTCCAGCGTTTAAGTGTGCAAGTAGGGTAGCGACTTGATCTGCAAGGGCTTGTATACTCTTATCGCCGCGTTGTTTACGAAGGCGTTCAACTCGTCTTTCAGCTGATTGTATGTCAGATAATAAAAGTTCAGTTTCAATGGTTTCAATGTCTCTTAGTGGTTGTACGCTACCATCAACGTGAGTAATGTTTTCATCTTCAAAGCAACGTACCACATGCACAATGGCTGCACATTCGCGAATGGTTGCTAAAAATTTATTACCAAGGCCCTCACCAGTGCTTGCGCCACGTACAAGGCCTGCAATGTCAATAAAATCAACACTGGCATGTAAGGTTTTTTGTGGTTTAGCTAGGTCAGTTAGCACATTTAGGCGGGCATCTGGCACGGCAACTGTGGCCTTATTTGGCTCGATGGTGCAAAAGGGATAGTTTGCGGCTTGGGCGTTTTGAGCCTTGGTTAAGGCATTAAAAAGTGTTGATTTACCAACATTAGGAAGGCCCACAATACCAATACTTAAAGACATAATAACTCCGATTAAATTAATACTCACCATAGCAAGTCAATTGGATAAAATAAAATGAAGTGCCTTTAATAAGCGTCAAAGGCATTTTTGGCAAGTAAGATTTATGATGTGAAAATTTACGGAACGTTTTATTCTGATTTATAAAAGACTATTATTACAGTTTTTGAGGTAAGGTGTTGTTTTTTAATATTTCGTAACATACTCTACTTTTATGAAAACTGTTAAAATCTATCTTTTTCCTTGCGGCTTCGTCATCTGGTAGATTTTGAACGCGCGTATTTATATACGCTCTGCCTCCAAAATCTACCATGTACCTCGCCGCAAGAAAAATCTATCAATTTCAAAAAATTTCATAAAAAGGGGACACATACATTTTTGCAGCGTGCTTATGCACTCGCAAAAATGGTGTCTCCTGAAGGGTGTTTTAATTTTTCTTTGTTTTAGCAAGAGCTGTAATATCTATTGTTTATCTGATATTAAATTTAATGTATGATGCTGTTATATTGGCATAATCTAATTTAAAATTTTTCATAAATTATAAATTCGATATCTACGGGCGGTTAAAGAAACCCTTTAATAGTTTGGCACAATCATCAGCCAATACACCACCCATGTGCCAAACTTTATGATTCAAAAATCCATACTCTAAACCATCACAACAAGAGCTCACAGCCCCAGCCTGACGATCCATTGCGCCATACACAAGCCCAGCAAGCCTTGCATGCACAAGCGCCCCCGTACACATAAGACATGGTTCAAGAGTCACCACAAGTATTGCATTGTTT
>CAYJCI010000313.1:0-2381 GCA_964368595.1 uncultured Desulfovibrionaceae bacterium | reverse complement strand
ATTTTCCTGCGGTAAAAGCTCAAGTAAATTTAGATTATTAGTTTTTTTGGCAGAAAGTAAAATATATGCATAAATATGATAAGCAAGTTTTTGCTTGTTATTAATGTTATTGCCATTTTCTAAATTTTGAATGTAGCGATTAAGTCTATGTTTATGCGTTTCAAGTTGCTCGTCAAATGGTATATGTGGTTTAAATTCATCAGCCATAAAGCGCAGCTTGGCTTTGGTTTGAACTTTAGTGCATTCTGCTTTGGTTTGCATTTGGTTTTGAGATTCTAAGTTATTGTTATAGCTTAGGTAGAGTCCTAAATCCTCAGGGATATGCTTGCAAGCATGGCTCTCTGAAATCCTAAGCCACATGTCGTAATCTCCAGTTACTGTATAGCTTTCATCAAAAAATCCTATGGTGTCATGCACGTTGCGTCGCCACATGGGTTGTGGGCCCATTTCGCAACGGCGTAAAATATTGATATGATCATAAGGTAACCAGCGCATATGCCCAATTATTGGTGCTGAGTGGAAGAGGGCGTTTTTTGCATTTGTTATGCGACAATTAGCGTAAACCAAGGCTATGTCTTCATGGGCATCAAGCTCTGCTGCCAACTTTTCAAAAGCATGTGCTGCGTGCCGGTCATCAGCATTAGCATTGGTTAAATATTCACCCTTGGCCATTTTTATAGCTCTATTCCATGAAGCGTAGAGTCCTTCCCGCTCATTTGTTCTAAAGTACGAAATATTATTGTATTTTTCAGTGAATTGTTGCGCAATTTCCTTTTCATTTTGTGGTGAGTGCGCATCAATGATGATGACTTCTGTTTGTTTAAAAATGGTTTGAGCAATTAAATCCTCAAGGCAAGCTTGCAAAAATTGCTCAGCATTATAAACAGAAACTATGGCAGTTACCTTATATAATGATGTGTTATGGTTTTTGTTAAGACTCATAAATCCCTCTATTCTATTTCAAAGCAAAAGTCATGCGTGATATATATTGTAGTCTTCATATATATTAATGTATGACTGAGGTCAAAATTGATTATATTCAAAGTGCTAAATAATTATTTCAAGCTAAGAATTTTTCGTGAAATAATTCACTTTCTTTCATGTTGTTAGCAAAAAATCATAACAAAAAAAAGACTTATGCCAAGAGCAGTCTTGACGAATTTGTTAATTTGGAGTAACCTCTAGATACTCTACATGTGGAATATTTACCAGCTGACTTATTGGATGAAGTCTTTTTGTAGAGTCGTGCCTAGCCGTTGGGGTTGTAGGCATATTTTTAGGTTATTATCTGTATTCAACAAGGATAATCGCATGAGGAATGGTAAAACACTGCTACGATGTATGAGGATTATGGTGGTGCTTGCTGTTGTGACAACTGCTACGTTGTGTATGTCATTTTTAGCAAATGCTGCGCCGGAGCTTGAGCCAACAGATAGTGGAGCGCCCTCGGCTATGGTCATGTTTCCTGTGACTGATAAAGCCAATCCTTCTGAGGCAGGAATGCGTCCTGCTGTTTTTAATCACCTTATCCACGAACGTAAAATCCCTGACTGTGAGTCTTGTCACCATACAGGTGATACCGTTTCGTGTTCTAGCTGTCATACTGTGGAAGGTAAGGCCGATGGCAATTACATAACCCTTGAGCGGGCTATGCATGCCGAAAATATTGCCAAAAGGGCAGAAGGTACAACAACACCAGTTAGTTGCGTAAGTTGTCACGTTGAGAATTTAAACCAACGTGATTGTGCTGGTTGTCATAGCATAATACCTTCACTACCACGTACTCAAAAATATTGTGCATCATGTCACGATGTTAGCGATTACATGACTAAAGAACAACTCATTCAAGGCTCAAAGCTTGAGCTTGACCCATCAGAAAATGAAGCCCTTGCCGCTGAAACTGTTTGGGATCGCAAAAGTAAAGTATCTGATGCAAAGCCAATTGACCCAAAAAGCATACCTTACAAGGTCACTATTGATGGCCTTTCTGATGAATTTGAAGGCAATGTGTTTAACCACAGACGCCACTATGAATCATTAGTTAAGCGTGTGGCTGACAGTCAATTAGCTTCTGCTTTCCATACTAACCCTGCATCTCTTTGTTCTGCTTGTCACCATGAAAGCCCACCATCTCAAACTCCGCCTAAGTGTGTGAATTGTCACTCACCGACTATGAGCATGGAAACTCCAGATCGTCCTTCTTTGAAGGCTGCTTATCACTTGCAATGCATGGGATGCCACGATGCTATGAGCGTTTCAAGACCGCTTAATACATCTTGTACATCTTGTCATAAGGAGCGCGCTAAATAGCGCGGGGAGGTACACAATGAACCGTAGAAAATTCCTTACATTTTTGGGAAGTGCGGGTGTAGCCTCTGCCC
>CAYJCI010000312.1:0-2393 GCA_964368595.1 uncultured Desulfovibrionaceae bacterium | reverse complement strand
TAGTCCTGTAGGAAGTCAAGAATTTTTTGGTGGTCAGCGTTGATGTCGGTAATACCTTCAGATTCTTTTACATACTCCATCCACTCTGGGCACCAGTCGTCGAAACGAAGTAAGAAGCCGTCTTCATCAACCTCAAAACTTTTACCTTTATAAGTAATCTCAGCCATACTTGTCCTCCTTGGACATTTTCTTGCAATTTTTTCTCCATCGGGAAATCCCGACAGGGATAGCCGTTAACAATAAGCCTGCGAACCTATTCGCAAGCGGTATGCCTCAACAAAGTCGTGGGACTTGATTTTAATTGTTCCCAAACAGTGAGCACACATTGCCACATTCTCAAAAAAATGGCAAGTGGCTTGCGCATTTTTTTTGAGCCCCAAATTTTATAAATATACAGCAGTGTTACAGCAAAAAATGCTATATCCAGTACACAAGCTTGTATTCTTGTTTTAATATATCAAGAAGAGCGTCTAGCTTTTCTTGAGACTCCATTGTATGAATACGTATAAAATACTTACGTATACCTGTATCATCTTCATAATGTGACAATGCAGATATAAGCCTTGCCCCATGTTTATTGATTACACTAAAAATATCTGTTGCACGTATGTCACCATCATTACAAGCAAAAGCTAACTTTGTGCCAGCATGCCTTGCACCTGTGATATCAATGAGCACCTTAAAAATATCATGCTCGGTGATAATGCCGACAATTTTATCATCATCGGTCACGGGCAAGCTACCAAAGCCATTTTCTTCCATAAGTATGGCAACGTTTTCCACTGAATCATCAGGTTTGATGCACCTTGGCTTAATGGTCATAATCTCCTTGACCTTAAGCTCAGCAAGTAAATATTGCACTTCATGCATATCTAACGACGTTGCAGCCGACGGTGATGCCGCTTGAATGTCACTATAAGACACCAAGCCCACTACGTTCATTTGGTTATCAACAACGGGCAACGATTTAATATCATGATTTTTCATGAGTTTATCGGCCCTACTCACAGAAGTTTCTGGGGTAACTGTAATCACATCACTAGTCATCCAATTACGAATGCGCATACTGTCTCCTTTTAACTAGCAGGGCAATTTTAAAATAATTAAAAAAACAATAAGCAATTGCCATGCTCTCACCTCTCTTATATACTTACTTTCGTTGCTCTTCAAGTGACTAAACCAATTTTATCAAAAAAATTTATTTTTTTGTGGAGTTTTGCCCATGTATGCCTATTGTGACTGCATGTCCGGCGTTAGCGGAGATATGTTTCTAGCGGCTCTTTGCCACCTTGGCCTTGACCTTGAACCATTGCAAAAAAAATTAGCCACGGCTGGTATTGTTTGTGATCTTAAATCTTGGCAAGAATGCCGCGAGGCTGGGCCTGGCTTTAGAGTTGATGTTAACTGGCCAGACGCTCAACCATTGCGCCACCCAAAAGACATTGCAGATATTTTTAATGCTGTTGATGTTTCAGAAAGTGTGCGCCAAAAGGCACTTGAAGTATTAAATGCCCTAACCCTTGCAGAGGCTCATGCCCACCAGATAAAACCAGAAGAAGTGCATTTTCACGAAGTTGGCGCCATTGATACTTTAGTTGATATATTAGGCACAGCTTGGGGGCTTGAGCAACTGGGCATTGAATATATTGTTTGCTCGCCCTTGCCCTGGTTTTCTGGCACCATTGAATGCGAGCATGGCATATTGCCCTTACCAGCACCAGCAACTGCCTACCTACTAATGCAAAAACCCATTCGGCAAACCGACGCAACCACTGAACTTGTTACCCCAACAGGGGCAGCTCTTGTACATGGCTTGTGCTCAAGGTTTGAACAAGCTTTAGCAGGCCGCCCCATTCGCATGGGCACAGGATATGGTAGCCGCAAAGCACCTTCAGGCTTGCGTATATATATGGTAGAAGATGATGCTCAACATAATAGCGCCAACCAAAGCACAATGGAAAATATTATACAATTAGAAAGTAATATCGACCATTTAACTGGAGAAGAAGTGGGCGCTGCCATAAATGCTTTAAGTGATATACCAGAAGTGCTGGATGTGCTTTGGCTAAATGGCATAGGCAAAAAAAATCGCCCCACAGGGGTTTTACAAGTGCTTTGTAAACCTGAAAACCTATCTAAAATTCGGGCAGCTTTTTTCACCCACACTCACACCCTAGGCATACGTGAAAGCATAATTCAAAGACATATTTTAACACGTAAGGCTGGAGAATTTGAGGTGGCTGGTCAGTTGCTAAAAGCTAAGCAATACGAGCTTGATGGAGAAACTTGGTTTAGGCCAGAAAGTGATGAGATTATTCAATTAGCGCAGAAACTAAGAGTTGGCGCCCCTGCATTAAGAATTAAAAAATAAACAAAGCCCACCAAGTGGGTTT
>CAYJCI010000311.1:0-2415 GCA_964368595.1 uncultured Desulfovibrionaceae bacterium | reverse complement strand
CCCTCTGTAACCAATTCTTTCTTTGTAGTAGCTGAAGCCGCGCTAACTGCTTCATTGGCAGAGGTATCTAAATCCCAAAGATCTTCTGTTTTTTCAAAAGGTGTAAGGTTAGCGCTTTTGATGGGCTTTTTTTCATCCGCTTTAATATTGGCTGCAATATTTTTTTTGGGATTCTCGTTTTTTATGGGTTTAGCTTTTGCTTTTTTAGTCGATACAGTTTGAACTGGTTTAGTCCCAACTTCAGATGCTTTTACATTTTGAGACAATTTTTGGGTGGTTGTTTTTTCAGCAGTAGCTTCCTGCACAGGCTTTTCTGTGAGTTTAGCTCCCCATAAACTATTAGAATTATCTGAAAATATATTATCAAACACAACACTTTGCTTGCTTACATCTTTTGTCGCTTCAGTTTTCTCGGTTGCGTTGTCTGGATTTTTTTTTGTCATGCTTCCTGCCTCGTGGCAATGTGTGTTAATCAATAGTTATAAATAATAAAAACAAAAGTTTTCTTTGTCAACCTATTAAAATACTATACCCAAGACATAATTAAATAATAAAAAATTAATCTAAAATCATTAAAAAAATGGCCTTGCACAATGTACAAGGCCAAATAAAGATTATAATAATAAATTTTATTGTGAATCAGATGGCGCCACAAGTACTGTTTCTGCAGCAATTTGCAACTCAGGCAATAAAAGCCCAGCAAGAGCATATAAAGTATAGGAGCTAATTATAATATTAGCACGTGCTGTGACAGATTGAATTTCTGAGTTATACAATTCATTTTCAGCATCAAGTACGTCCAAAAGTGTACGCTGACCAATTAAGAATTGTTCCATATAAAGGTCACGAGTTTGCAAATTATAACCAATGGCCTCTTCGTGAAAAGCTAGTTGCTTAACTGCTGTTTGATAATCTGTCCATGAATTCTGGATTTGTAAGTGCAAATCATCCATGGAGTTATTGGCAGTTTGGCGAGCTTCACGAATTCTTGCAGACTGAGCTTTATTAGCATAAATATCCGCACCACTATTAAATAAATTCCAGCGCACTGTACCCAAAACATCAACACCAGAAGACCAACCGTTACTAGCATTATTATAACCATAATTGCTATAGTTTGGACCAGCTTCTATGTTGATTGTTGGGTGATACGCAGCCTCAGCAAGCTCTTTATTAGCTTGCTCAGTACGCACGTCAGCTAAATAGGCAATAATTTTGGGATTATTAGTTTTAGCATACTCAATCACTTCATTTGGACTAGAGAACATTTTCATAGGCTGCTTAACTGGGCCAAGAGCTACAGGCACTGGCATTTCAGTAAGACGAACATATGAATCTTCACCTTGAATTAAAGAAGCCCTAGAGTCTTCATAGGTGCTCTTAGCATTGATAAGGCGGCCTTGAGTTTGCGTTACGTTGGCGATTGTATCAGCACCAGTGGCCTCACGGTCACGAGTAAGTGACAAAATTCTTTCATGAGTAACAACGTTTAACTTAGATAACTCAAGAGTTTTCCTACGCCAAATAAGGTCAACGTGGGCAATAATGCCATCAAGAGCAAGCGTTGTAGCATTATCAATAACGCGGCTAGTTACAGAATCAAGCAAGGCTTGACTTGAGCGCACGCGGCTACGTGTGGCAAAACCATCCCAAATGGGCTGTGTTAATAATAGTCGAACTTGTCCAGCACCATATAATTCCATATTCCTACTGGAAAGCCTTGTGGTAGAATTACTCAAGTTAGAAAGACCGCTGCTGCCAGTAAGGTCAAGCTTTGGGCCATAACCAGCCCTAGAGCTAGATAATTCTTCCTGAGCAACAACTCTATTTTCTTGAATAGATTTAAGAGCTTTATGCGTCTTAATAACTGCATCAACAGTTTCTGACATGGTAGTCATAATCCCTGGTGACGGATTTTCCTCTTTTAACTCATAAGGAACGCCGCTCGCCTCAGCATGGCCCCACATACGTGCAGTGTTGTCTTTTTGCAAAGATTGCGAAACATCTTCAGCAGCAAAGCTTGGAGACGCAATCGCCAAAGCACTAAAAATAATAATTTTCATTACTGTGCATTTTTTTAAAAACATAGCTGACCCCGAATTTTTTAAATCATTTGTGAAAATAACTTAATCGCCTTTTTTTGAAAAATCAAGCAATTTTTACCACAAAAGCCCAAAATATTTATCTAATTATTTTCTAGACTTTTTTAAATTTTATAACCAGTTAATATTGTTAATATTTTTCATGTCAAAAATATTCTTATTTTTTGATATGTTACCAAACTCACACCTTAAAGGCGTAATGTTACTTTTTTGAATACACAAAATTTTCATCACATCCCCCAAAATGTAGTTATAGAATATACACTATCATAAATCCGTACCTAAATGCAACATAAACTCAACATAAAAATAA
>CAYJCI010000310.1:0-2433 GCA_964368595.1 uncultured Desulfovibrionaceae bacterium | reverse complement strand
CTAAGGCTTTTTGGTACATTTGCTTTACTGCATCCATGGTGGATACGTTGGCTTCATAATTGCGTTGAGCTGTCATTAAATTTGCCATTTCTTCAACTACGTTAATATCTGGGTAATATACATAACCATCAGGGTTAGCGTCAGGATGGCCTGGTTCATAAACTTGCTTTAAGGGGCGGCTATCAACAGAAATTGCCATAACACGCACACCTTTAAGTTCACGATCAAGGGCTGAACGCATGTGTTTTGAAAAAGGATCATCCACATCTGTAGCCGCTCTAACCACTGTACGGCGTTGGTATGGGCCGCCCATGGGTGTACGAGTGGTCTTGGCGTTAGCCAAGTTCATGGAGATTACATTCATGTTTGTGCGGTCTGCAGTTAAGGCAGAAGCACTAATATCAAGAGCTGTCATGAAGTCCATTATTGCTTCCCTTCCTGTATAATTGTTTTAATTCCCTCAAAGTTCTTTTGAATAACTTGAGTTAGGGCATTATAATGCAACTGATTCTTGGCAAGCTTAGTCATTTCTTTATCAAGATTTACTCTATCTTCACCATGAATCTCACGTGGCACAAACTTCTTAAACCACTCTGGGCTGAAATTATCAGCACTAAAAGCAGTTGGCATGTGTGCACCTTCAGTACGTGCCAAGTTACCATTTAAGTCAAGGCCAAGAGCTTTTTGAAGTTCACCTTCAAACTCAAGCTCACGCGGCTTGTACTTAGGGGTATTCACGTTGGCAAGGTTACTGTTAATAACGTTTTGGCGCTGCAACTGCATGTCCAAAACCTTACCTACTAGATGAATTTGTGATGAATATAAACCTTTCATAATAACCTCCTGCAAAGCCTGACTTCACAGTTTATACATTTATATGCACTGGTCTTAGCAAAGGTCGTACCAAAGATGTAACAGCTTAAAATAACATAACATAACTTGATATTTTTATGGAAATACATGAAAAGATAAAGACAAGGTCAGCATTTTGACAAAAAGCCCCACGCATGTAGATATGCATGGGGCTTTATATAAAATATACTTTTTTTGTTAGTTCACAGTATTCTGTTCAAAAAGTGTAATATGCAATGAAGTGCTAATTTTTGGGATGGGAGTGGGGTTCTTCCCCCCATGACCTGACCAAAAATAAGTTCTGAAGCAGCAGATTGCATTTTTTCAACAGAATACTTAGCAAATGCGTGGTAATTGGTCACCCTCCAACATTGAAAGGAGGCGTCTGCCGCCAATGTCAGTTTGTAAAAGCACCTGCCCTTCACGAGTAACACCACTTTCAGCAGCCATTACCTTACCAATACGAACAGAGCCAGCTCCATATGGGCTATTTTTCATGGCAGTAAGCACTGCATCAGCATATGCCTCTGGCACAATGCAAATTAGCTTACCCTCATTGGCAAGATACAATGGGTCAAGACCAAGAAAAGCACAACCATTACGAACACTTTCATCAATGGGAACAAGCCCTTCTTCAAGCTGCATACACACCTTTGACTGACTTGCAATTTCATTTAAAGTTGTGGCAAGTCCACCGCGGGTAGGATCACGTAAAACATGGACATCTGCATGGTTTGGTACGGCTTTTAAAATATTTTCCACCATAAAATTAAGTGGTGCAGAGTCTGACTCCACATCACTCACAAAGGACAAACCTTCACGTTGAGCCATAATGGTTAAACCATGATTACCCATGGGTCCACTCACAAGTATCACATCACCCGCAACAGCCCTGCTACCAGAGGTCGGAACTTGGCTAATTATCTCACCTATACCAGTGGTATTAATGAAAATTTTATCACAACAACCCTTAGGCACGACCTTGGTATCGCCGGTTACAATTTTCACGCCAGCTTCTTTAGCGGCCTTTGCCATATCTTCAACAACGCGCTCAAGCGTTGCCATATCAAGGCCTTCTTCTAAAATAAAGGCACAGCTAAGATATAATGGCTTTGCTCCAAGCATAGAAACATCATTTACAGTGCCATGCACAGCTAAGGTCCCAATGCTTCCACCTGGAAAAAATAGTGGCGTTACAGTATATGAATCAGTGCTCATAGCAATGGGGCCTTTAACGTCTAAAAGGGCTGCATCGTCCATTTTTTCCAAAATTTCATTGGAAAAATGACGAAAAAAACATTCACTAATAAGCCTTTGCGATGCCCTGCCCCCACTGCCTGCGTCTAATAAAATGGTCTTTTCCATTTTCATATCCTATTATTTATCTGTTTTACAAAAGCTATATATTATAATATAATTACTTTATATTTAATGATTTTTCTAAAATTATTTGCTACATTAAGCAAACCGCATATCGCGCTAAGCTCTATTTAAGCACTGCACAACTAAACATTCCCTAAAGTCAATTCAAAAAGAACTGAATGCCACAGGATGTGGCAAGCCCCGCAGGGGAGCAAGCCA
>CAYJCI010000309.1:0-2443 GCA_964368595.1 uncultured Desulfovibrionaceae bacterium | reverse complement strand
TAGTTACAGCTGTAATATTTTACTGTCCCCGATTTTGTTTCGAGAGAGGAAAAACAACGATTTTCGCTGCTGTTCATTACACTACAAAAGTACTACAAATCGGGGACGATTCCAAATTTATAACGATCTATTTTTGAGCATACTATCAAATAGTAACCACTGATATATCGGAACGACCTCAATGATTAATCCATCGACCTCGATAGTGCGCTCCTCGTCTTTAGTGATAATGATACAACGTCTGCAAGGTAGAGCATTTTGCAACTTGACAAGTGCACCCACCTCTCGCTCGTAGGTGTCGGTGTCTCCACTCAGGTTGTAGCATACCTGAATTGCAATCTCTTCGTCGGGAATATAGAAATCCACCTCTACGTTCTTGTTATAGAAGAAAACAGCATCCTCACGTCCATATCTGCGAAGTAGAGTTATAGCAACAAGGTTTTCTAATAGTGAGGTGTTAGTATCGAGCAAAAGTAGGTTCAATATACCATTATCAATAAAATAGTATTTGGGGTTGCTCTCCTTGTCCACGATTTTACTCGCTATGTTGCTAATAGAGGAGAGTAACCACGCATCCTTTGCGTAGTCTATATAGTTTATCACGGTCTGAGTTCCTATCTTAACACCTGCCGAAGATATTATCTTTGAGATTCTGGTGAACGAAAGAGGTTGTTTTATGCTTTCTGCAATCTTTTTGAACATCACACGCAGGGCAAAGTTATTCTCAACATTGTTTCTGGCTGCTATATCACCTAAATATATCTTCTGATAGACGCTTGTCAAGTAGTTGCGCTTTGCTGAGAGTTGTGCACCCTCTGGAAAACCGCCAAAATTGAAATAATCCTCAAATAACCTAAATATTTTTGCACGTGAAACAGTCGAAGAGAATGAATTTTCATCAATATTAGTATCGTTTGCTCTCAAAAACTCCTCAAAATTATAGGGATAAACCTCGACTGTGAGATAGCGACCACCAAGAGTGGTCTGCACATCGGCACTTAGCATCTTTGCGTTGCTACCTGTGATATAGACCCTATATTTTGAGTCAGCAAGCCTACGTGCAAATTTCTCCCATCCATTGATGTTTTGTATCTCGTCCAGAAATAGAATAGGTCGCTTATTATATAGCTCCATATGCACCTCTAGTAGCAGGTTTAGATCCTCGGTTCTCATTCCGACCAAACGCTCGTCCTCAAAGTTGATATAGAGCATATCGCTCCAATCCATCCCCGAACGCAATAGCTCCTGAATACGCTGATAGAGCAAAAATGACTTTCCTGCTCGGCGAATACCCACCAATACATAATTACCAAACTCCTCGAACACAAAGCTTCGTGGATTGACCTCGTAATTGGGTACCTCGTGTTGATTATCCAAGATAATCTGCTTTATAATTTCTCTTTCCATATCTCTTTTATTCTACTAACGAAACAATACAGTACAAATATTGTTCTATTCGCAGAACAAAAATAATATATTTTTATTTCATACACAAAACAATATGATATTATTTTTGTTTTGCATACGAAATAAAGTATACTCATCTGCTATAAAAACAGTGCGCAATGTTCGAACAGTCAAACATTACGCTATTGATTACTCGACCTTAAATGTATTGCTCATCATCTCTTGATCTGCTCATACCCTTACCTCTTTGTCGCTCTCTGTTTAACAACCAATTTTGCATCTTGAAGTTTGCGACCAAGTGTGTCGTCCTCTGCCACTTTGAGTAGATCTTTGTCAAGCCCCAATGTGAAGAGTACTTTTAAATATATCCCTATCGCAACTCCGCCATCGCCTTTTTCAACCTTGACAAGCGTTGAACGACCCACTCCTGCACGCTCCGCAACTTGCTCTGCTGTTAGGTCACGACGCAGTCGAGCAAGTTTAATATTCTTACCTATTATATCAAGCGTCCTCTGCTGAGAGGGCAATAGCTCTGTTTTATTTCTACTCATAACTTATCTAATATGATGCAAAGACAGTGCATTTTGTTTGAATATACAAACATTACGCCCAGTAAAGAATAGTGATTAAATTACAGTATGATGTAAATAACCATTAACTTAGTGCAGTTTGGAGTCTCAAAAACCACGATTTAGCGCAGTTTCGTGTAGATTCCGTAACTCACCATATCAACCTCTATCATCTTCCTTGGCATTTTTACGTGTTGTGTTACTCTCCAATGATTGTTGCGACAATCCTACGACCGCTCGGACGATTGCTGAACTCGCAAAGGTAAATTCCCTGCCAAGTCCCCATCTTCAGGAGTTTGTCTATAATTGAGATATTTAGTGTTTACCTATTATTGGATTTAACTCCTTTGCTAACTCTTTCTCGACAAGTTCAACATAATTCCGCATCTTCTTATCGAAGAAATAGATAGTGAATTTTAGCTTGAGGTTTTGTAAGACATTTTGATCCCATTGCGCTATTTGTAGAC
>CAYJCI010000308.1:0-2467 GCA_964368595.1 uncultured Desulfovibrionaceae bacterium | reverse complement strand
GCAAAGCCCCTAACAAGCCCTCACGGAAGTAGAAAATTTATTTTCGTGTACGTACATGGGGTAGGCTTGCTTATCTTCTACACATAAGTACAAATTAACTAACATGTTGTTTCATTTTATGCATCCTCCGAAGCGGAAGCTATATGGATAATGTAGTGTTTCAAGTGTTATTTCCTAGTTGACGTTTTTTGCGGTTTTAGGGCATACTGTTGTTAAGAATAGGTTTACCTTTAATAAAAATAGTTATTACTACTAGTTGCTTCACGCTTTGAAAATTGCACTAACCCACTACTAGGGGAGTTGTTATGGAAGGTGTACCTGATAAAACAACGATACTTCATTCTCTAAAACGAAGTATTTTGTGCGTAATTACCTTTATTTTAGTGTCTGCTGGCTCTTTCTCTCTCTGCTTTTTTGATGCCCATGCAGCGGAAAATGACCTAGCGCAGGCTCCAGTACAGAGCCTAGCGACTAGTGAGATAAAAGTAACTTACTTTCCAGTACAGCGGCATCTTGGTAGCAAGGATAATGCTAGCTTATATGTGCGCGCCCTCTTCAAAATTCTCTCCAAATATATCAATAATGAAATTTCCTTTATGTCTCTTGAGAGTGGCCCAAATGTACTCTTGGAGACTCTCAATAAGGGTGAGGCCAATGTGGGTGCTTTGTTTATTAAGACCCCAGAAAGGATGTTTAATCTAAAGTTTTCAAAGAATCCCATAGCTTCTGCAGATATACTGATTGTTACAGACCCAGATAAAGGCATTAGCTTTAATGACCGTAACGCCCTAAATGGTAAGAGCATTGCCATTCACGCTCGTAATTCAGTTGGTAGGAGTAGTCTCGATGAATATCTCATTACCAAAAATATTACCATGCAATACAAAATCTATAAAGAACCTGCTGAATTTGCTAATAGTGATGCTGATTTTCATTTAGTTAGTTCTTATTACTTTGTGGGCAATAAGGATATTGTTGCTCGCATTGGTAAGCAGGATTTATATTTTGTCACATTGCGAAAAAATTCGGTTATATTAGATAAATTGGATTATGCCCTAGAGCAAGCTAAAAAATTGGATACTGAGGAGTTGCTGACATTAGAAAAAAAATATATTGATAAAAGTTCTGAAAGCCTAAACATTTCTGCTGCTGAAAAGTACCTACTTTCTATACGCAAACCCTATAAAATTGGTTATTCTAGTGTGTTATATCCTATGCAATATACTAGCGATAACGGTGAACCTAAAGGTCATGCCCTAGAAATCTATAAGCTCTTTAGAAAAATGCATGATTTTAAAGATGAATTAGTGCCCTATGTGCCCAGTTCTGGTGCTGATTTAACGAATTTTGACATGTTGTTTTCTATTATTGGTGATCATGAAGCCAAGGCAAAGTATTTTGTAGAGTCAAAACCATATATTACTATCCCTATGGTTGTTTTTGAGCCTATGGAGAAAAGTACAGTAGGTAAGCCCATAATCGGCATGCTTGACTATTCTGTTTTAGATCACACCGAGATACAGGAACAATTTCCATACTGGAAGTTAAAAGCCTATAGTACTTTTTTAGAAATGTTTGATGATTATGCTGATAAAAAAATACAATACATGCTTGTTTCTAATGCTGGAGCAGAGTACGCATTTGCAGAGCTTGGAGTTAAGGAGAATAAGCTTAGCAGCACGAACATTTCACTCCCTCTAAAGATTTATGTTGCTAAAAAACATACACCCACGGCTTCTAATGTCATCAATGCCTTCATTGGCACTCTTAGCGATGAAGATGTGAATGAGGTTTTATTAAATGTTGAAAATACCGCACGAGCACCAACTGCACCTGTGGAATTGTTGAAAAAATATAAAGTTGTTATAATTAGTGTTACAGTATCACTCATTGCCTTGCTTCTATTGGCACACTTTACAAAGCTACACTTAGTGAGGCGGAAACTGCACAAACTAAGCTTAGTTGATAAACTAACTGGTCTTGCAACAAAGGAAAAAACCTTTACCACTATAGAGCATGTTTTACCCAACGTATTTCCTGGTGAGTATATGCTTTTGACTATGGATATTGATAGATTTCACTTGTTAAACCAAGTGTATGGTAAAGAAAAGGCAGATAAAGTCCTTTGTATTTTGGCAAACGGCATTAAAGAATATTTTGGCAAAAAACATAAGGCCGAATGTATTTGTAGGCTTAGGGATGATGTTTTCTTAGTCTTTTCTAAGATTATGCCAATACTAGAGGGTGGTGTTAAATCTCAAGAACTTATGGAAGTTGAGCTTGAAATTAAAACTATTTTGCATAGTAGCTATAATATTAGTTTATCTTTAGGGGTTTATGTTATTGATGACACAAGCTTGCCCATTGAAACCATGCTTGACTGTGCCAACATTGCAAGGCGAATGGGCAAGAAAGAGCATGGTGTTTCCATTAACTATTTTAATGAAAAAATTAAAAAAACCATTGA
>CAYJCI010000307.1:0-2473 GCA_964368595.1 uncultured Desulfovibrionaceae bacterium | reverse complement strand
GAAGGCAAAACCCTTGTAGCAACATTACCAGTTGTATTAAATGCTCTTTCTGGCAAAGGTGTGCACGTTATTACGGTTAACGACTACCTTGCTAAGCGTGACTCTGAATGGATGGGACAAGTATATTCTGCGCTTGGATTAAGCACTGGCGTTATTGTGCATGGACTATCTGATGACGATCGCAAGGCCGCTTATGCCGCAGATATTACATATGGCACAAATAATGAGTTTGGCTTTGATTATCTACGTGATAATATGAAATTTTATATGGATCAATTAGCTCAACGTGGGCATAATTTTGCCATTGTTGACGAAGTTGACTCCATTCTTATTGACGAAGCCCGTACACCTTTAATTATATCTGGTGCATCGGAAGAATCTGTCGGGCAGTATCGCATTATGGATGATGTTGTCCGCAAGCTTAAAGCTGATACACATTACACCATTGATGAAAAAGCTCGCTCTGCTATGCTTACAGAGGTTGGCGTTGCATATTGTGAAGAATTACTTAATGTTGACAACCTTTTTGATCCTTCAAATATCACAGCGCAGCATCATATTTTACAAGCTTTAAAAGCCCATACAGTGTTTAAACGTGACACTGACTATATTGTTCAAGACAATCAAGTGGTGATTGTTGACGAATTTACAGGCCGCCTCATGCCTGGGCGTCGCTTCTCAGACGGTCTACACCAAGCCCTTGAAGCTAAAGAAAAGGTAACAGTTGCCGCAGAAAACCAAACCCTTGCTTCTGTTACATTCCAAAATTATTTCCGTTTATACAGCAAATTAAGTGGCATGACTGGTACAGCAGATACTGAAGCCATAGAATTTCATGAAATTTATGGACTTGAAGTTATTGGCATACCACCACATATGCCCATGGTGCGTAAAGACTATTCAGACCTAATCTATCGCACGCAAAAAGAAAAATTTATGGCCATAGTTGAAGCCATCATCGACCTGCACCAAACCGGCCAGCCAGTGCTTGTGGGCACTATCTCCATTGAGAATTCCGAACTAATTTCGCAACTACTTAAAAAGCACAATATCCCACACAATGTACTAAACGCAAAACACCACGAACAAGAGGCTGAAATCGTTGCCCAAGCAGGCCAACGCGGCAAGGTTACCATTGCTACAAACATGGCAGGCCGTGGTACTGACATTGTGCTTGGTGATGGTGTTACGGAGCTTGGTGGCCTGCACATTTTGGGAACTGAACGCCACGAAAGCCGCCGCATTGATAATCAGCTACGTGGGCGCTCAGGCCGCCAAGGTGACCCTGGCTCATCACGCTTTTATCTATCCCTTGAGGATGATTTAATGAGATTATTTGGCTCTGAACGCATTTCAGGCCTTATGCAAAAACTGGGGCTTGAAGATGGCGAATCCATTGAAAACGCCATGGTAACGCGTGCAGTTGAAGGCGCGCAAAAAAGGGTTGAAGCTCACCACTTTGAAATTCGTAAAACCTTGCTTGATTATGATAATGTCATGAGTCAGCAAAGAGAAGTCACCTATTCTCTACGTAAAGATTTTATTCAAGAAGGTGACCTTGAGCCAATTTTGGAAGAATTTCGCAATGATATACTTGACGAAATTTATGACGACATTGAAAGCCGTAAAGATAAAACCATCACAGATGATGATAATGAGCTAATTTTAGGCCGCCTTCGCGATGTCTTTAATATTGATAGGGTGCTACCAGCAGATGCAAAAGCACCTAACCGTGAAGATGCTGAAAAATATATTATACAAATCTTTGCGGAGCTTCAATCTGATGCACCAGACATGTATAAAGATGTTATCCGCTACTTCTTACTGGAGGAGCTTGACCGCTGCTGGAAAGAGCACCTTCGCAATATGGACACATTACGCGACGGTATTGGCCTGCGTGGCTATGGGCAAAAAGACCCCAAGCTTGAATATAAACGTGAAGGTTTTGAGCTGTTTCAATCCATGCTCTTCCGCATTCGTGAAGGCGTGTTCAAGGCGCTTACCCGTATTCGTATTCAAAGGGAAGAAGAAACACCAGACGACACTTTTAAGCATAAAGACGAAACAAGCATGTCTTACTCTGGCCCTGCCGATGGTGAAAAAGATAAAAACACTCCTGCAAAGGCTGAGAAACGTGCTGGGCGAAACGACCCTTGCCCTTGTGGTAGTGGGCGTAAATATAAAAAATGCTGCGGATAGGACGTTAAAAACGTCAACCTGCTGCGTTAGGCTAGTTTTTTACTACGGTCATTTATTTCTAAATAAACTTAACTCCGTAAAAAACTTTGCCTACCTTGCATCTTAACATTTTTAACGTCCCAGCCGAGTTTAACTTTGAGAACATTATGAAAAATATATTTAAAATTATTGTACTATTGGGATTAATTTCCTTACCAGTTTTTGCTTTGGCAGCCGCTAAAGATATTGTCATGTCCACTCCTGTTGACCCATTGGTACAAGCCGATATTGCCAT
>CAYJCI010000306.1:0-2500 GCA_964368595.1 uncultured Desulfovibrionaceae bacterium | reverse complement strand
TGTAAATAGTCAATTTGCAAGAGCATTTCTTTTAGATGTTCATAGAGGCGGGCTTGATCTTCTGCTGAAATTCGAATGGGGCTTTCATCCACATTACTTTCATGCTTAAAGGGTTTTTGAATTGCTTTAAGACATTCATATAATAAAAGTAATGTAGCTTGAGCCACATTGAGGGATGATGCACCAGCTGTTGGTATTGTTACAAGACGCTGACAGCATTCAATTTCTTCATTATTTAGGCCTTTATCTTCTGGGCCCATAACTATGGCTACACGAGCACCCTCTTGCAAAGCTTTGGCAACTTCTGCCCCAGCTTGCTCAGGGCTTAAAAGCTCACGCCGCCAGCCGCCAGTTCTGGCCGTGCTGCCAACCACCAAGGAATACGGGGCAATAGCTTGCTGTAACGTATCACAAATATTAATATTTTCTAATATTGCATGCCCTTTGGATGTAGCAAGTGGGTAAGCCTGTTCTTTATTCCATAGCTCTGGATTTACAAGACTAATATTACTTGCGCCCATATTGGCAATGGCTCTTGCCACCATGCCCACATTTTCAGGAAAGCGAGTCTTTACCAAGACCACATCAAGACCATTTAAGGTGGGTAAATTTGTTTTATGTGATTCCATGAACTAAAATTATGCTATAAACTGCTGTAATATTAATTGAACTTGCTGAGTTGGCTCTGGTATTTCAGGCCAAACATAACGCCCTGTAATGGCAAGCATAGCGCCGCCTATGCCGCATTTGCAAACAGTGCCTAAAAAACGCCCCATCATGGCGCCAAACGCGGCCTCGCGAGCATCTTGAAATGAACGGCCTTTGAGCTTTTCCATAATAAAGCAGCCAAGCCATGCGCCAATGAGTGCACCAATAAGTGCACCTAAACCAAAAAATAAAGGCGCAAGCACAATAGCACCTATAATTGCCCCCACAACACCTGCAAAAGTCCCAGATGAGGTGGAGCCATATTTTTTGGCTTTAGCCACTTGTAGAAATAATTCCAAGACTTCACCTAAAATGGCAAGCCCTATTATCATTACAAAAAACCAAATATCCATTTGAGCTGTGTCTGGGTAAATATATTTCCAAAGGGCCACAAACCCAAGTATAATCCAGTTGGCAGGCAGGCTAAAAATATTTAAGAATAATATTAATGTTAAAAAGCCCATAAAGCCAGTGGCAAAAATATAGGTTAGCGTAGGAGGTATAATTAGCTCCATTCTTTGCCTCGCAAATCTTGCACGCGTACGGCTTTGCCCTCAGTTGTTGGAAGGCTGCCAGATTGTACAAGGTCAATTTTGGGAGTAATTAAAATCTCATCACATAGGCATTTGGATATTTTTGACTGCAATGCACGCAAAACACGCATATCATCAGAAAAATATTCTTCACGAATTTCAATCTGCACTCGCATATCATCAGCTATGCCATTATTTTCAAGCAATATTAGGTAGTTTTCGCCCACTTCCTCAAAGGTCATAAGCACTTGCTCAATTTGTTGGGGATAAATGTTAACACCCTTAATAATAAGCATATCGTCAGCACGGCCTAAAATTCTTTCAATACGGCGGTGCTTTCGTCCGCATGCACACTCACCAACAACAAAACGCGTTAAATCACGAGTGCGGTAGCGCAAAATTGGCATGCCCTGCCTGCAAAGTGTGGTCATTATAAGCTCACCAATTTCGCCATCAGCAACAGGCTCGCCGGTTTCTGGATTCACAATCTCAGGGATGAAGGCATCCTCCCATACATGTAAACCATTTTGATGTTCACACTCAAAGGCAACGCCTGGGCCATTCATTTCTGATAAACCGTAAGAGTTAAACACCTTCATATTAAATAAGTTTTCAATACGTTTGCGATATTCTTCTGTATAAGGTTCAGCACCAACAAGAGCAATACGCAATGGTAAATCTGCTGGATTTTCGCCATCTTTTTCCAAATGCCCACCAAGAATAAGAGCATAAGACGGCAAGATATGCACTACTGTAGTTTGAAAATCCTTAACTAGCTTGATTTGACGACGTGAATTGCCAGCACCTGCTGGAATGGTTAAACAACCAAGGCGCTCAGCACCATAATGAATACCAAGACCACCAGTAAACAAGCCATATCCTGACATATTTTGGAATACATCCTCACGGCGAACACCAGCCATATGCATACTACGAGCCATCAAATCTGCCCAAGAATTAAGGTCATTTTGGGTATGACAAATGGCAGTGGGTGTGCCAGTTGTACCACTTGAGCAATGCATACGCACAATATCAGACTTAGGTACACACAATAAACCTGTAGGATAATTGGCGCGCAAGTCGTCCTTAGTGGTGAATGGTAATTTGCGAATGTCTGCCGCAGATTTTATTGAGTCAGGGCTAACACCAGCCTCAGCAAATTTTTTGGCATAAAACTCAGATTTGGCGGCCTGCTCCATGGTTGTGCGAAGCCTAGTGCATTGGGCATGCTCAATGGCATCCCTATCCCATAATTCTGC
>CAYJCI010000305.1:0-2503 GCA_964368595.1 uncultured Desulfovibrionaceae bacterium | reverse complement strand
AGGAGACCTTTCAGGCGTTTTGCTTTCTTTTGTCTTTTCACCAAAATATCGCAAGGCTGCGTACAGTTCACGAGAAAATACAGTGACAATTTCTTCCAGCTGTGCAGCACTTAAGGCTTGCAAAGCTTTTACAGCATACCTACTTTCAAGATACAAAAACCAGCTTTCACTTTTCACTATTTTTAGCGGCATGACTATGGAAACAACGGAATCTTCTTCTAAAATAACGGCCTTTGTTCCAAGTCCACTATATATTCTTGAAAGTTTTGTGGCATGCACGCCTGTATTTAATTCATGGCGCGTAATATTTGCCCTGGCTTTAGCTTGTACCGCTCCGCCCCTATGAACATGAAATAAAATGGCTCGCTCTGCACCAAGTTCTGTACAGGCAATACGAGTTACATGTTTGAAAAAAAGTTTGCCCGAAAATGTAGACGGAAGGGCTTCTAAGGCGATTTGACAATTTTTAACAGGATTTTCTCGTGATGCCACAAAAGTCGTATAGGAGTCATTTTTCTTCTCTTGTTGCGAAAAAGATACAGGACACATGGTGGCTACTTTTTCATACAAAGCAGCCATGCTTGCACACAGGGGTTCTCCCTGACCAAGTAGAAGCTCATCTAATGATTGCTCATCATTTTGACCATATTGCCCCAAGAGTTTCTTGGCTTTTTGCTGCAGAGATTGCGATTCATGCTCTTTTCCCATGAGAAAAAAACAATGCGCTATACAGCTATGTGTGCGCGCAACCTCCAAAGGGTTATTCACCGCCTCAAAGAGCAGTAAACTTTGCTCAAAATACACAAGCACCTCATTTACAGCATGCCCGGCGTCAAGTTGTATGCGGCCTAAAGTGCGCAAGGCACTGGCTTGTAAATGTTTATTGGGGCCTTCTAAGGCATACACAAGTTCATCTTCAAGCAAAGCCCCTTCTAAAGGCGCGTAGCCTTTTTTGTAAAAAGTATAAAGCATATCCAGCATCCACGGATAGGAATATATTAAGCGTCCAATGGCATTTTTTTGGGTTGTTTCTAAAGCATTACGCATGACGTGGTAGGCAGCACCAATATTTCCCTCTCGCCAATGAAAATACGCAAGGCCACGCATGCCCCAAGCATAAATTTTTGTTTCAGATTCAGGGTGCGCCTGTGCAATGACATGATCCAGCAATTCAAGAGCCGTATCCTCTTGATTCATATATAAAAGCACCATGGCCAATTGCGCTTCCCACCACAAAATTTTAAATCTATCATGCTGCAATTCTGCTGTGCGGCGGGCTGACTCTAAAATGCCTACAGATTGGTGAAAACGGCCAAGATAAAGAGCTGAAGAGCTTGTATATAAAGGAAACATTTGCGTTTGAAAAAGCCCGCGCCACATACGCGGAGGAGTAATGTTATGGGCAAAGGAATCAAGAACCTCTATGAAATTCCCCTCCCAAAAATGAAACATGCCGAGAAAATATTGTAAACGAGAAACTGCTTCTGTGCTTTTTAACTCAGCTAAAACCTTTGGCCACTGAGCACGTAACTCTTGTAGTCGGCGGGCAGAACATTCCGCATGCATATTTTCAAGACAAATTTCCACAAAGGCTAAGAGAATGATAATATTTTTATCGCCCAAATCTTCAGCCAATAGCCTAGCTTCTATGACAAGTTCTAATGTTTGTTCAAGATGCTTGGTTAAATACATGGCAATATCGCTTACATTGAGAACAATCTCTAAAAAGCGAGGTATATCATTCATATTAGGTATATTTTTTATCCACGCCTTTAAATAGCGTAACAATAATTCAAGGCAAGTCACTGCTCCCAAAGTGGCAGACGTGGATAAGTATCTATCCATACGATCCAATAAAGCCGTACAAACAAATAGAACATCATAAGTATCTTTTGCATGAAAAAATAAAAAAATCTCTTCCTGTTCTTTCCATGATTCTGAAGTATACGCCATTTCTAAGGCAACACTTTCAAGCGGTATAAGAATGCTGTAGCATTTTTGCTCATGCAACTCTTGCATCTGTACATTACCAGAGAGCACCAATTTTTCTAATTCTGTTTTTACGCTGTCAGGATCTTCATATAAAAATTGGGCCACACAATCGGCACTACGCTTACCACCAAGTTCTTGAAGGGTGAGCATTATCAATGTCGCAGTTTTTTTCATGACAAAAACTCCTTTGTGCGGAGTGTATCCCAAATACAGACATTATGTCTATATTTAAGACGATATCTAAAATATGGACATTAGTCTACACATATGGATTAAATTTATTAGTAATTTCAAGTTGTTCGCTATGTTCAATTTCTGGCACAGGCTTTGCTTAAGAGTATACATAATACGAAATCGTATAAAAAGGTATAAAGCATATTATAAACTGGAGCCCCCTCGCTTATATTCACCATAGCCTGATTGCAATGATGATATATGACAACATTCATTACAAAGGCAAAGTTTGGCGACTGTATAGCAGACAAAACATGAACAACTAAACACGTCATTT
>CAYJCI010000304.1:0-2520 GCA_964368595.1 uncultured Desulfovibrionaceae bacterium | reverse complement strand
CGCACATATTTTCGCGAGCGGTTAGTGCTTCTTGTTCAAGGCCAGCTTTTTCTGCTTCGCTTAGGTTTAGTGCTTTAGCTAGTCCGTCTAGGTAGCTACGTTCCATGAATGAGTCAATGTCAATTACCACGCATGAGAGGCGGTAGAGGTCGTGTGCTTCTTCTTTATTTTGTATTTTAGCGGCTAATGAATTTGGGTCGATGGGTTTTTGGAGTAGTTCGTCAAGTAGGCCCACCACTTCTTGATTGGGGAAGAGTGCAGCAGTTGCATTATGGATATTTTGTTTTTCTTCTTCATCAATATGGCCATCTGCGCGGGCGGCGAATACCATGGCTTCTAGCAGGATTATTGCTGTGTTTTGAGCTTGTGGTAGAGGTTGAGCTTCTGGAGCAGTTTGTACGGGTTGAGCAACTTGCGCTGGTTGGCTTTGAGGGGGCGCTTGTGTTTGTTGGCTTTGTTGTTGGTTATTATTTGCCCATTTTTGGTAAAAACTCCAAGCAAGGGCGCCTGCAGCGGCTGTTCCGCCAACAACTAGGGCTTTTTTAGCTATTTTTTTGCTTTTTTTGCCAGAAAATAATGCGCCCATGAGTCCACCAACTGCGGCAGAGCCAAGAAGGCCGCCCATACCACCCATGCTACCTGCGGCATTTTTAACACTTGCCCCAGCGCCACCAAGGGCAGAGTTAATATTGGAGCCTATATCGCCAAGGTTACCTAGGTTACCGCTTTTTACTGCATCAAAAATATTTTTCATATGTACCTCATGTTAAGATTTATAAAATATAATATAATACAGTTTACAGTAATGTATAGATTGTTACAAGAATATTATGAGGATTGAGATTTGAGTTATTCTAATTTGCGTAAAATTGGTGGAGCATTGTGATGTAATATTTTTAGGTAGAAACATTGCTTTGTGTGCAGTTAATGCTTTGAAAAGTGGGCAGAATTTATTTATCAACCCTTGCTATTACTATTATGTAAATTTTTTTTGCCCCTGCTTGGCGTAGGGCTAGGCAAGCATGATTTAGAGTTGAGCCAGTGGTTATGATGTCATCAATCAGTAGGACATTTTTATCTTGAACGTTTGATGCAATAAAGCTTTTTTGTGGATTTTTGAGGCGTTGTTTTGCTGTGAGGCTACTTTGGGGTGGAGTGTAGCGAGTGCGGGTGAGTGATTTATGTTGCAGAGGGATATTAAGTTGTTTGGCTAGTGGGCGGCACAGTTCAAAAACATGGTTAAAACCTTCAGATACTAAGCGTTTTTCATGCCTTGGCATGGGGATGATTATGTCACATGCTGGTAGGTTTTTGTAGGTTTGGTACAAATAGTCTTGGAGTAGGGGGATTAGTGAGAAATCTGCCTTAAATTTATATCGTTTGATGATGGATTTTAGCAGTTTATTGTATTTACCATAGTAGTCTAGGCTATCCCAAGGTGGAGTATCCTTAGTGCACATAAGGCAAATTGGTGTATTTGTTTCTAAATTATGCCCGCATAATTGGCAGACTTGATTAGGTTTTAATGTAATTAATGGTTGGCAATGGGGGCAAAGGTATTTGTGTTCATGTGGGGTGAATGGTGCGTGACAGCCGAGGCAGCGTTTGTCCGCAAAAAAACAGCCGCATATGGAATTCCATAGTGCGGCTGTATATGTGCTTAATTTTTTGGGCATTAATCTTTACGGCCGCAATTTTCCACAACCATGGCTTGGGCTTTTGCGCCAAGCTCAAATAGTCGGGAGCAGGCAACGCCGTCTGCGGCAAGGTCATCTGGCCTGTCATAGCCTGACATTTGGCAAGTTTCTTGTAGTTTAATATCAAACATATCAAGGAAATATTGTAAGGTTAATATACTACCTTCAAATAATTTATCGCCACGAGTTCTTGCAGCTACAAGGCCAGCAAGGGCTGGTTTTGGATTAGTATTAGGTGTAAATTTGCCAGCTTTTAGTAGTTTTTCTCGCTTAGCCCAGTAGCATTGTGCACGGTCAATAAAGGCTTTAAATTGTGCTGGCAGGTGATAGAAGAAAATTGGTGCAGCGATGAAGACTAATGGTGCTGTTTGGATTTTATCAAAAATTTTAGCTGTATCATCTTTTTTATCAAGGATACATCGGCTATTTGGGTCATCAAAGCAGGCGTGGCAAACTGTGCAGGGTTGGAAGGTATGTTCACGCATGAAGATGATTTCAACATCACCACCGGAGCTACGTACACCTTGTACGAAGTTATGCACCATAAAATCGGAATTACCTTTGGCGCGTGGGCTACATGCTAAAACTAAAATTGGTGGAGTATTTGACATAATTTACCTCACAAAAGAGCCACAATAGGGGTTATTGTTTTTTTCGTCATCTATGGAGCTTTCTGGGCCGTGCCCAGGGTAGACTTTTGTTTCTGGTGGTAGGGTGAAAAGTTCACGCTTAATAGCATCAATGAGTGTTTGATGGTCGCCACCTGGTAAGTCTGAGCGTCCTATGGCTCTATAGAAGAGTACGTCGCCACTAAAGACTGCAT
>CAYJCI010000303.1:0-2524 GCA_964368595.1 uncultured Desulfovibrionaceae bacterium | reverse complement strand
CTCCTAAGCTGTAGGCCCCAGGTTCGATTCCTGGCGGGCGCACCATAAATATCAAGGACTTATGCAAATCAACATAAGTCCTTTTTTGCAAAAATACAATTCTCTCCCACTTCTCTCCCACCTTTGATTTTTTGGCTTAAGCGTGTTCTACTAGTAGTGGTGATGTAAATGTCTTTTGCATAATCCACACCAACATATGAATAAGGCAATTGAAAGTATAATTTTTTTCTTTCCTTGGAAATAGAATGTCCATAAAAGTCAAAATATATAACTCAAACTCTAATTCTTCACACAAAGATGATACTGTACCATTTATTTTGGGGCAGGGTCTTTTTAATGAGCAAGTGAAGAGAGTGATGTCACGATGCGAAAAGATGGACATATCCCTCATCAACTGCCGTACAAAAAGTTCCTTCAAAGATAATTTTTATATTATATTAAAACAATGGAACTCAACGGATAGTGCTAGACATTGTAGAGAGTTATTGCAAAAATATCTTCCAAGTGGTCAAACATTTTATATGCATAGATTTTTTAAGGATAATGACCTAGAAGATGAATTGTTTATTTTCGAAATAAAACATAAAACTATTTTTGGCAGATCCAAATTTGCTTATGAAGTAATGCCGTATATATATGACAAATTAACATCGTTGATTATAACATTCTGTAATGACAATGATTTTCTTGAAATAGAAGAAGAAACGTATTCTAATTTACATAATTCTTATATATCTATTGATGGACAGAAGTATGACAAGCGAGTGCCGTTTGAGACAAATGACAATCAAAAACATCTTATTTTGCCATATATTATATCTCAGCTTATAACTGATAATCATGAATCCCTACGTTATGTGCCTAACATGTTCAAAAATTGCTATAGATTACGCAAATTGTTTCATGATGACATACTTGTGTATCATGATAATAGATATCGGCATCTAATTAAAACAATATGTGCTTTATATAAAATTGGCATTGAGCAATTTAGTTTTCCAGAAATTGTAAATGAAATTATCTCACAATTCTGCTCACAAATAAAAAATATAAAAAAATCGTCGTGGTACTTAACGTGTTCTGCATTAGGATGCTTAGATTATAAAAACTATTCAGATTGTAGGAATGTTATTTCTCCATTTAACCACATGTACAAAAGAGAATCAAAGAGCAATTATGAAGACCCAACATCACGCCAACTATTTGGAAGAAATAAATACATAAATTCATTTTGCCGTAGTTCAAGTAAAGATTTTGAAGATTTTATATTTATGTTGGTATTTTTTACAACTCTTGCCATTTCAAATAGAAAATGCAAAATTATGTATGATTGGAAAATATATAATAACACACCGCCAATTTTGATTAATATAGCCGATGATTTTCCTATTCACGAATGCCAGGCAATTTTTGATTATCTCCAAAAAGATGATATAGCATTAGAAAAAAACCTCAAACCAAACAAGGTGCTTTATGCAGATAAAAAGAACAGAACAGTAGTCTTTCTCGATATTGACAATGATGTACGATTCAACATGATAAAGTTGTTTACAACTTATGGAAATGCAGAAAAATGCAAAAATAAACTGATGAATTTTGGCAGCTCTGAAAAGTCTCGCAACAAGAGACACTACTCAATGGGAATATATAGCAATGATAAATTAAAGTCTTATATTGATACTACACGTACCAAATCAAGCAAGTTTGAGAAATCATACCTATTAAACTTCAATAGGATAGATAGTTATGATATAGATAAATACAACAAAATTAGTACAGAAAATTTTCTTGATAAAGTTATTCATCTATTTAGTGATGAATATTGTGTCAAAGAAGACATGTCACGTGTAGAATTATATATAAAAAACCACGTAAAAGAAACTAAAGTAAATTGTTTAAACAGTAATAAATCATACTCTAATTTACTGTTTTCATGTGTTATCTTTGTTGCAATATACAATGCAATTAAGCACAATAATGAAAAAAAACTTATCTTTGATATTTCTACGATTAAAGATGCAGAATATCTTACTAGATATATAGAAAATATATTGCTTGAATCACAAGTGTATTTTCATGATCCAATAAAAAAACTCAAAGCAACAATAATCAACAGACTAATCAATGGCGACATTGCATATTGCTATGTGACAGAACGTGAAATTTTCAAATTTATCAACAAGCCAAAAACAAACAAATACGCCAATTTTGCACTGGAAGAACTTCTTAAAGAAAAAATACTCACTGAAATCATTCCTCTTGCACGCGGTAAACGCAAAGGCCCAAAAGGGAGAATGTTCTTAGTCGAGCATGGAAATATTCCTCACAAGTATAAGTCAAAAGACATTTTAAACTCCATCTATGAAAACTCACTCCTAAATATAACCTAAGCATGGAACAAAAAATTTTACTTTAATTATAGTGAGTATCCCTACAGATGGGATACCCACTATAATTTTCAAAAGTTACGCAGATGAAGCCATGCAAAACCGCTAGCGTTGTTGATGGTATACTTGGTCAGTAG
>CAYJCI010000302.1:0-2530 GCA_964368595.1 uncultured Desulfovibrionaceae bacterium | reverse complement strand
CAAGTGAGGTTTTACCGTGGTCAATATGTCCTGCTGTACCAAGTACTAAGGGCATAGTTTGCTCCTTGCTTCTTGCAGTTATAGAAGCCTTGTTGTAGAATTTTTTACACACTACTTATGATTTAACTTGGGTGCAAGTTGTAAATTTAAAAAAATAATGGGCGGTATTAAATGGAGAAATTGAGCATAAGTACATCCACTCGTAGCGAGTTTGTGGACATTACTCACGAAGTACAAAAAATGGTTAGAGAACAAGGCATAACTAGTGGCGCTCTATTATTATATTGCCCGCATACTACCTGTGCTTTAACTGTAAATGAAGGTGCAGACCCAGATGTTGCTAGAGATATGACAAAATTTTTTAATAATTTAGTACCTAAGGATGGCCCCTATCGCCATGCTGAGGGCAATAGTGATGCACATATAAAAACCAGCATGCTTGGGCCGTCACTTATGCTAATTATTGATGAGGGTAGGGTGCAGCTTGGCACTTGGCAGCATATTTATCTTTGTGAAGGAGATGGGCCGAGGCGTAGGCAAGTTTGGGCACAATTTATTTGATAAATATGGGGGGAAGAGGGTAAATTTTTGAAAAAATTTACCCTCTTCCCCCCAGACCCTCCAACACCCCTTAAAAACTTTTAACGCCGCATTCCCTTTGAGAATGCGGAAGTGTCATACTTTCTTTCCTTAAACCTACGGAGTAGTGGTGTTAAAGTATAAAAAAACGCCATTGCGATTACTCACAATGGCGTTTAATATTTTATGTATTTGCTACTTATGCACCAAGGTTGATGCGAGCAAAGCGAACAACACCAATGGTGTCGCCAACTGCTTTACCAGTTTCAGCTAATATATCATTGATGCACTTTTTGTCATCACGGATGTATAGTTGGTCAAGTAAGCAAGATTCTTTGTAGAATTTCTTAACAGCACCTTCAACAATCTTTTCAACGATGTTTTCTGGTTTGCCTTCATCCAAAGCTTTTTGGCGATAAACTTCACGCTCACGCTCAACCACTGCTTGGTCAAGTGACTCAGGGCCAACTGCAAGCGGGCTTGTTGCTGCAATTTGCATGGCAATGTTTTTGCCAAGTTCTTTTACAGCCTCGTTAGCGGCAGAGTCAGCCTTAGTGCAGGAAAGCTCAACCATTACACCAATTTTGCTGTTGGCGTGAATATACACACCAATGGCATTGCTGGCAGCTGCTTCATAGCGAGCAAAATCGCCAAGGGTCATGTTTTCACCCACTGTGGCAATTTGGCTTTGCAATGTGTCACCCAAGAGAGCTTCAAGGGCGGCAACATCGGCAGGATTTTTTTCAAGTACAAGCTCAGAGATAGATGCAGCAAAACTTTGGAATTGCTCACCACGGGCTACGAAGTCAGTTTCGCAGCAAAGAGCTGTCATGGCAACGTTTTTGCCATCGGCAGAGCTTGCTACAGTAACAAGACCTTCAGATGTGGCGCGACCAACTTTTTTAGCGGCCTTGGCAATACCTTTTTGGCGTAGCCAGTCAAGGGCTTTTTCTACATCAGCATCATTTTCTTGCAAAGCTTTTTTGCAATCCATCATGCCTGCGCCGGTTTTATCGCGTAATTCTTTAACCATTTGTGCGGTAATAGCAGCCATTATAAACTCCTTATAAACCTACTCGGCGGCAGGGGCTTCTTCAGTTGCAGGGGCAGCCTCAACAGGAGCTTCGGCAGCAGCAGCTTTTTTAAGTTCAGCTTCTGCGTCTTTACCCTTACCATCTTTGTTCATGGCTTCGCCTTCCATGCAAGCTTCTGCAAAGGAAGTAACAAAAAGCTTAATGGCGCGGATGGCGTCATCATTGCCTGGAATGATGTAATCAATAACATCAGGGTCGCAGTTGGTATCAGTTACTGCAACAATTGGAATACCAAGCTTGCGGCATTCTTTAATGGCAATATCTTCTCTGTGTGGGTCAATGATAAAAGCTAGTTGTGGAAGACGCTCCATATCCTTAATACCACCAAGGGTAAGGTTTAGCTTATCTAACTCACGTTGCATATATAGAATTTCTTTCTTTTGATAACGGTTAATAGAACCGTCTTCAAACATGATTTCTAATTTCTTTAGGCGTTCAACGCTTTTTTGAATAGTAGCAAAGTTGGTGAGTGTGCCACCCATCCAACGGTTGGTAACATGGTATTGACCAGCGCGAGCAGCTTCAGTTGCAACAGCTTCTTGAGCTTGACGCTTAGTTCCAACAAATAGAACTTTACCGCCACCAGCAACTACGTCCACAACCTTATCATAGGCAGTGCGGAATAGTTTAATGGTTTGTTGTAGGTCAATAATATGAACACCATTACGTGCGCCAAAGATGTATGGACGCATTTTAGGGTTCCAACGACGGGTCTGGTGCCCAAAGTGCACGCCCGTTTCCAGCATTTGCTTCATGCTGACGTATGCCATAATTTCCTCCGAAAGGGTTTTGCTTCCATCCCAGCCCTGACCTTACTACTCGATTTTACTGTATTTCACCCAGTGCAAAATACATCG
>CAYJCI010000301.1:0-2545 GCA_964368595.1 uncultured Desulfovibrionaceae bacterium | reverse complement strand
ACGCTTAACACCTCATCACGGGAAGTGCAGTTAAAGCGTTCAATACTCGAGTCCCAAACAAGAACTATAACCAAAAATGCTATCACCACCACACTTGACAAAAGTGTGCCACAAATGTAGACACAAAATTGCATTGTTTGAAAAATTATTTTAATAATTAAAGAGACTTGTGACATCGCATTGCTAGGGTGCACCTTTTCCCGCCCTCGGCACCAGTTAATAAATAAAACCAAATGGTTATAGTAAAAACTATGACCTTTTTTATTTTTAAAATACACCTAAGAGCACATCCGATACCTTAACATCCACAACGAAAAGTAAGTGGGTATAGCTTATTCCTCTAAGTTACTTACTATCTTTATATAGGCTTACCGCTTGTCTTGCAAAAATAGCATTCATAAACATTCCTAAAAAATGCTTTATATAGTATTAAATAAATTTTTTAGTTATTTTGCCAATATAATTTAAGGCTACTTATATAGACACGTCACGTAATTTTTAGTAAAAATTATTTTGTCTAAATTTTTCAGATAAAATAATCCGGCCTAGTAACTTAAAATTATGAAGCATTTATTTGAAACTAAAGAAAAATATAACAGTAAAGAATAGCATCCCCTAAAAGGAGGATTTCATGAAAAACAAAACGAACATCGACCTTAAAGCTCTTTTTCTTGGTGATAGAGGTGAAAACATTGAGTTTTATAAAAGCACACTCTCTAAACTTATGGATGATCATGTTGGCTGGCGAAAAAATTATATGCCGCAAGACCCTCCCGCCGTTTCAGTTGATGATATGCAAGCTTCAGAATATAAAGAAACTCTCCTCAAAACTATTGAAGTTCTCAACGAAGTGAGTCAAAAAATGCGCCAAGAATCTGTACCTTGTTGTACGGCAGGACGTTATTGGGGGCACATGCACGCCCAAACTCTCATGGTGGCTGAACTTGCCTATATGTTTAGTATGTTATGGAATAGCAACAATTGCTCTTACGATTCATCACCTGCCACGTCCATGATGGAAGGCGAAGTAGGGCAACAATTATGTGTAATGATGGGGTGGAAAAATGGCTGGGGGCATCTTTCAGCTGGAGGCACCATTGCCAATATAGAAGCTTTGTGGGTTATGCGTAATTTAAAAAGTTTACCATTAGCTGTAAAAAAAATATGCCCTGAACTTGTAAAAGATAAAAATGATTGGGCTTTATTAAATATGTCTGTGGATGATATTGTTGCCTTAATGGATAAAACTGGCAACAAACTAGATGAAGTTAAGGCTCATACAGCTCGGTGTGGGGGTGATTTTACAAAGCTTGGCAAGCTTGTTGTTCCGCAAACCAAACACTATAGCTGGGTAAAGGGCGCAGACCTTCTTGGCATTGGTTCAGAAAGCCTTGTGGAATGCCCTGTTACCAACACCTATGTGCTTGATATGGTTGCCATGGAAAAAATTATTCGTGATTTGGTTGCCCAAAAAATACCAATCATGGGCGTTGTGGGTGTTGTGGGCACCACAGAAGAAGGCCAAATTGACCCCATTGGTGATATTATTGCCTTGCGTGAGAAGCTTCGTAAAGAAGGTATTGATTTTTACGTCCACGTTGATGCAGCCTATGGCGGTTATGGACGAACAGCATTTTTAGATGAAGAAAATGAGCTAATTCCATTTGAAAATATCCAAGATGTTTATAAACAATACAAAGTATTTAATGGTGATATTCAATGGCCAACCAAGGATGTATATGACGCTTTTGCAAATATTCGCTTTGCAGACAGTGCCACCATTGATGCGCATAAATTAGGGTACATTCCGTACACAGCAGGCGGAATTGCTTTCCGTGTACGTGATGTACGCAATGCTATAAGCTACTTTGCCGATTATGTATTTGAAAAAGGCACAGAATACCCCATACTGCTTGGTGCTTTTACCGTGGAAGGCTCAAAAGCTGGTGCAACTGCGGCCTCTGCGTGGGCAGCACACCGAGTTTTACCCTTGAACATAAGCGGATACGGAAAGCTTATTGGGGCCACAGTTGAGGGCATAAGACGCTTTAGGGACTTTATTAATGACAGAACTTATACCGTTGGCAAGCATAAGGTTACTTTCAAAATCCTCACAGAGCCAAGCTTTAATATTGTGGATTATGTAATTAAGGAAGAAGGCATAAATGATTTGAAGTATACCAATAGACTTAACCGCCTATTTTATGCCTACGCAAGTGCTGAAAAAGGCGGAACCTATGACAATGGCTTTATGGTTTCACATACCGACCTTGCTACGTCTGAGTATGGCGATAGTCCTTTCAATTTTGTAGAAAGCCTTGGCTTTGATTGGGGCCAATGGCAACATACGGAAAGAATATCAGTGCTACGCTCTTGCTGCATGTCGCCATACATGCGCGAGGCTAAAAACTTTGAAGCAGTGGCTGCACCCATTGATAAGGTAATTGCCATGAAATTGGCCCAAGTTTTTGCAGAATTAGATGCCGAAGCTTAAGCAGACTATTTTCACTTAGTACCACAAAAAGCCCCTTCATTTCTGAAGGGG
>CAYJCI010000300.1:0-2550 GCA_964368595.1 uncultured Desulfovibrionaceae bacterium | reverse complement strand
AATATATTTTCATCATACCTTTCAACGATTGTTTTGCGGGCATTATAACGCATTTTATCCAGTTTTGCATGATTTTTAAGAGCAAAGCAAATGGTAGTGGCAAGTTTATTTTCATCATGAAAATCGGTGAGTAAAGCATTTTTACCATGTTCTATAACTTCTTGAACTGGTTTTGTGTCTGAAACAATCATAGTACAACCACAGCTCATGGATTCAAGTAATGACCAAGAAAGGGTGAATGGTACAGTTAAATAAGTGTGTACAGTGGAAATCTGTAAAATTGACTTGTATGTGTCATAGCCCACTAATGGCAGAAAATGCACTCTTGAAAGGTCAACTTTTACTTCTTCTTGTAATAACTGTAGATAAGTTTTGTTATCTGGTGGGGCAGGAGAGTAAGTATGAGTCGTATCTCCTACAATTATTATATGAGCATTTGGTCTTTCTTTTAAAATATGCGGAATACTACGATAAAATGTTACAAAACCACGATGCGGCTCCAATGAGCGAGCAGTATAGGTTATAATTTCCTTACCTTGTAGTTTGGCAATATGTTCTGGTAATTCAGTAGGTTGGCCTGGTCTGAAAAAATCTGTATTAATGCCATTATGTATGCATTGAATTTTGTTATGATATTCAGCAGGTAGTTGAGATTTTTGCCATTCTGTAGCAGAAACCGCAGCGTCCACCATCTCAAGTGCACCAAGGGTTATTATATTGCATTGCCTTTGTTGGAAGCTAATACTTGGTGATTTTGGGCTTAAGTAGTGGATTTCTGCTTCAGTTTCCCTTGTGTACATCCATTCAAAAAATCCCGTTTGCCTTGCATCTGGGAAAATTTCTTTAGAATAATTGATGGTTCCAAAATTAGCATGGCCATGAATTACATCTGGTCTTAAGCCATTTTTAAAAAGCATATTTTGGCTTTCTGCAAAAATTATTGACTGTTCATATGGTGTGATTTTAGCTAAATTCTTGTTTTTACTTTGAACTTGCAGCCAATTTACCCCTTTTGCTTCAAGGTCTTTACGGCGTTTGAACAATGATAAAAAATAAACTTTATTATTAGGGTCTTGCGCGAGCACTTCAGACATTTTATGAAACTGTGCTGGGAAGTTATGATGTATAAAAAGAAAAATCATAATTAACTCAAGTGGTAAAAGAATTTATAAAATAGCCTGTCACCTACTAGACAATATCTATAAGATAACATAAATTTACGTGATGTGCTTGTTTATAAAATATTTTTACTAATAATAAAAGGGCTATTATGGACTATACACGTGATTTTAAAAATCCTGAAACATGCCGCCCACTTTTGGAAAAACTAAAGTCAATTTTGGGTGATAAAGAGTTACGTTTTATGGAAGTGTGCGGAACGCATACTGTAGCTATTTTTCACAGTGGTTTAAGGGATGTTTTACCTAAAAATATAACGCATTTATCTGGCCCTGGCTGTCCTGTTTGTGTCACTCACGATGCTGAAGTTGCAACATTTTTGGATTTAGCTGGGCGTGATGGACTAATTATTGCCACCTTTGGTGATTTATTGCGTATTCCTGGACCCAAGGGTATAAGCTTAAAGCATGCCAAAGCACAAGGCGCAAGGGTTGAGGTTGTTTATTCTCCTCTTGATGCCATCACCTTAGCAAAGAATAATCCCAATGATAAAGTTGTATTTTTAGGGGTTGGTTTTGAAACTACTGCTCCAACTGTTGCTGGTACTATGATTATGGCTCAGCAGCAGGGCATTAAGAATTTATTGATATTTTCATGTCATAAGTTGGTACCGCCAGCCTTGCGTGTGCTTTTAGATGATACTGATTGTGCTGTTGATGCCTTCCTTTTGCCTGGGCATGTATCAACAATTCTTGGGCTTGAGCCTTATAAATTTTTGCAAGATTATAAGACGCCTGGCATTGTTGCCGGTTTTGATGCGGCAGATATTTTGCTTGCCTTATGTATGATGGCTGAGCAGCTTCAAGATGGTAAAAATAAAGTAGAAAATGCCTATATCCGTGCTGTTGATAATGACGGAAACCCACGCGCAAGAGCCATACTTGACCAAGTTTTTGTGCCTGGCACTGCTTTATGGCGTGGCATTGGGGCAATACCTAATAGTGGTTTAGTTATCGGTGATGAATTTGCTCATATGGATGCTGTGGTTCAACTTGGCTTAACCATGCCAGAAGTGAAAACAGTAAGTGGCTGTCGTTGTGGTGATGTATTAAAGGGTAAGCTTTCGCCGCCAAATTGCCCACTATTTGCTAAGGCTTGTACTCCAGCAAATCCAGTTGGGCCATGCATGGTTTCGACCGAAGGTAGCTGTGCGGCATACTTTAAATATCAGATTAACTAAAGTCAGTTGAAAAGCGGTAATCTACTGCGTCAGTGAAATATTTTTGAATTGATTGTATGACGCTTGGTCGCATGTCCAATGCGACACAAGCTATCGCAAGCGTCGTCTACACATGAAGTGAATTCATGTTTGACTTTGGCTTGCTCCCCTGCGGGGCTTGCCACATCCTGTGGCATTCAGTTCTTTTTGAA
>CAYJCI010000299.1:0-2558 GCA_964368595.1 uncultured Desulfovibrionaceae bacterium | reverse complement strand
AGCAATACTTGGGAAGTTGTCAAGCGTATGTTTTTGGAAGTATTTCTCTTCCGCTCCTTGTTCCGCAACACGGCAGCAGACGTACAGTCTGACCTTAGGGGTCAAGGCCCACGCATAGTCTACTACTCTTCCAAGTGGCTATGGGTCTTTGCACTTATTTTTCACTACTGTTTCTTGATAGTATTTATCAGGCACTTCCGCTTCTTTATTGAGCCTGTGCCAAGCTGTATTACATGGCTTGAAATGATAGATGGTATTATGCAAGTTGGTGCACCACGCATGTTTATTTCTGGTGTATTACTTCTTGCCGCAGTGGTATTTTTATTGTGTAGACGTATTTTCAATGAGCGTTTACGCTATTTATCACTCAACAATGATTACTTTCCGCTATATTTAATCATTGGCCTTGTAGCTTCAGGTATTTCGCTTCGCTACTTTGCCAAGACTGATATTGCTGGCGTGAAAGTTCTTACCATGGGCCTTGTAAGCTTTAGCCCAACAATTCCTGAAGGCATTGGTGCCATGTTCTTTGTGCATATCACATACTTAAGCGTATTGCTTATGTATTTCCCGTTTTCAAAGCTTATGCACATGGCTGGTATCTTCTTTAGCCCAACAAGGAATATGGCCAACAATTCCCGTGCTGTACGACATGTGAACCCGTGGAATCCGCCTAAAAAGTACACTACTTACGAAGAATATGAAGATGACTTCCGTGAAGTAATGGCTGAGGCTGAACTACCACTGGATAAACCTTTTGTGCCAGCTGAAGAACCAGCAGAGGAAGCCCCACAAGCAGAAGCGCCAGAAGCACCTGCTAGTGAAGCTCCAGAAGCTGATGCTACTGCAAATGACGGCGCAGATGATGCCAAACCAGCAACCGACAAATAAGCGGTTTTAAGGAGATATCATGGCCAAGCTGCCTACACCAAAAGAACTGGTCCTAAGCCGCCCAGCTTTTCCGGATCAGCACTGGATGGATACAAAGCCGGCCTTTGAGCCTGGAAGCTTTTGTTATCCAGCCAAGAAGGAAACCATGGAAGGTCTGCACATGCCCAATCCGCACGATTGGAACCCTGCAGAAGAAGATTGGAATTTGCCCGAAAATTGGAAGCAAATCCTTTGTGATGCCTTTGAAGAACGCTTGCAAAAACACCGCTCACTTAAAGTATTTTTAGATACTTGCGTGCGTTGCGGTGCTTGTGCTGATAAGTGTCACTTCTTCCTTGGCACCAATGACCCCAAAAATATGCCCGTACTTCGTGCGGAGCTTTTACGCTCACTATATCGCCGTGACCATACCCTACTTGGTAAAATCCTTGGTGAAAAAGTGGGTGCTCGCGATTGGGACTACAGCATTGTTAAAGAATTATTCTATTATTCCTATCAATGTACTGAGTGCCGTCGTTGCTCACTCTATTGCCCCTATGGCATCGACACCGCAGAAATCACCGCCATTGTGCGTGAACTTATGCATGAAGTTGGCCTTGGCAATCACTGGATTATGGATCCGGTTAGCAATTGTAACCGCACCGGTAACCACTTGGGTATTCAGCCTCACGCATTTAAAGAAATTGCAGAATTCTTAGCCGATGACTGTGAAGAAGTCACCGGTATTCGTCCGCATGTTCCCTTAAATGAAAAAGGCCACGAAATACTCTTCATCACCCCGTCAGGTGACGCCTTTGCCGACCCAGGTATCTATACCTTCATGGGTTATTTACTGCTATTCCACGAGCTTGGGCTTGACTATACCATGTCAACCTATGCCTCAGAAGGCGGTAACTTTGGCTCCTTTACCACCTTTGATATGGCTAAAAAAATCAATGCCAAGATGTATGCTGAAGCAGAACGCCTTGGTTGTAAGTGGATTTTAGGTGGTGAGTGTGGACATATGTGGCGCGTTATCAACCAATATATGGATACATATAACGGCCCAACCCCTGCTCATATGACTGTACCAAAGTCACCCATTACCGGCACGGTCTTTGAAAATGCTGCATCCACAAAAATGGTGCACATTGCAGAATTTACTGCAGACCTTATCCGTCACAACAAGCTAAACCTTGATCCAAGCCGGAATGATCACATCATCACCACTTGGCACGACTCCTGTAACCCAGCCCGCGGCATGGGTATGATGGATGAACCACGCGAGGTTTTGCGCGCTGTATGTAATAACTTCTATGAAATGCCAGACCGCACCATACGTGAAGAAACCTTCTGCTGCGGCTCAGGCTCTGGTCTAAATACCGAAGAAATTATGGAACTGCGCATGCGCGCTGGCATGCCGCGTGGTAATGCGCTTCGCTATGTACAACAAAAATACGGCGTTAACCATATGGCTTGTGTTTGCGCCATTGACCGCGCAACTCTACCACCCGTTGCCAATTATTGGGCTCCGGGAGTCAACGTAAGCGGCCTGCACGAACTTGTAGCTAACGCCCTTGTAATGAAGGGTGAAAGCCCACGCATGATGGACTTACGCCAAGAAGATCTGCCCAATGCTGTTGACCCAGATGCCGCTGGTGAGGAGGATGAATAATCATGTATAACGC
>CAYJCI010000298.1:0-2583 GCA_964368595.1 uncultured Desulfovibrionaceae bacterium | reverse complement strand
TCCGTTGTATTTCCAAATGATCTTGATATATAATTTTATCAAGGCAACAAGGAGGAACGGACAATGTTAAAACAAAAATTATCAAGTTTTGCAGAGATGATTGCACCACGCAGGAAAATCATCTTTTTTGCATCCATATTATGTATAGTTACGGCCGGGTGTGCTGTGTTTTTTAATATATATGTTCAGGCACAAAGTGCAAACGGTGCAGATGCTTCCCAAAACAGTTATATGGAAGAGACGGTAGTGCGCTCTGATATCGTTGTTGGGGTTACCGAAATGGGTAGTTCTACACTGCTATCAACGTCTGTGACAGTTCCCTTTGATACAACCGTGTCGGAGGTATTAATAAAACCGGGTGAGTTTGTTTTGGCAGGTGATATTATTGCTACAATCGACCCACAGGCTTTTGATGATCTATATGATGAGGCGAAAATTGCTCTCGAACAGGCACAGCTTAAGTTGCAGGAGTCACAGCTTACCGCCTCTAACCAAAATTTAACGGCAGAGCAAAATTACGATAAAAATATCGCAACCGGCAATAGTGCCGAAACGGTATATAATCTTGCCGTTGCCGAGCTTGAGAGTGGATACAACACAATTTTAAGCGAGATAACCTCACTTGAAACACAGCTTGTGACCAATGCACAGCAGATAACCGCTTTTCAGACAAACATAAATAATGCCACAGCAGATGCACAGGCGAAAATTTTGCAGGCGTTGAACGACTATGCCACCAACGCTACGATTACGCCCACACCGACCGAGGCGGAGTTGAAAACACTGTACGATAATATTCTCGATAAGGATAATCCAACGGCTGATGAGCAAAAAATTATCGATGCTTATAATAATATTACATTAATCAACACAGATAAACAGAATATAATCAACAATGCAAACACCGAGATTGCTAAATACCAAGCCTCCACCACCCAGACAAATGCCGACCTTGCAAAAAAATATACCGAGCGTGATAACTATGCCGCCTCAATGGAGCTTAAACGCGTTGAACTGCTTTCAACCTACGAGACCAGTATTCAGAATTACAACAACGCCGGAGCGGAATACAGCAATACCGTTAACACCTTAAGCAACAGTGTTGACACGGCTCAAGCTACGGTAGATGAATTGCAGTTAGAGCTTGATATGTTGACCGCTATGGCAACCGATGGCAGTGTGATCTCGCCTATCGACGGATATGTCATGACCGTTGTTTCAGACGATGATGAACTCAAAGCAGATGACGTAATTGCAAACATAGCGGACAGCAACATGGTTTATGTCGGTGTAAGCATTCCGCAGGAGGACATAGCCGATATCGAGATAGGTATGCCGGTTAATATAATCTTTGATGCCTATGATGATTTTGTAATACCGTCCGAGGTGGACAGCATCTCTATAACTCCGTCGGCTGGTATGCAAAGTTCCGTCAATTATGCTGTGATGATGATATGTTATATGTCCGCTTTTGAGGATATAGTCATCTATCAAGGCATGACCGCCGATGTCACATTTGTAGAAAAACAGGTGATTGATGCACTTGTGATATCCAAAAAATGTTTAATAATCGAGGACGGCAAACAATACGTTCAAAGGCTTACGGAAAGTGGAGATATCGAAAAGATTGTGGTGGAGACAGGTTTTTCGGATGGGTTTGATGTTGAGATTATCTCGGGATTGTCCGAGGGTGACACGGTCATTATAGAAAGTGCGGTGACACAGAATGCGTCTTAGTGAGATACTGCGCCTTGTTGGCATAAATCTTAGGCAGAATAAATTTAAGGTGTTTTTAACATCGCTTGGAATTATAGTAGGTGCGGCAACCATCGTGCTTGTTATCGCCATCGGCGAGGGCGGACAACAGGACGTGGCAGAGCAGTTTAAAACGTTGAATGCCGGCACGGTCACCGTGACCTCTGGTGGCAGTATGTCGGACATGATGATGGGCGGTATGCCCTCCGGTGGTGGAATGCCCTCCGGTGGCACTGCACCAAATGGCGAGGGAGGTTCAAGAGGTAGTAGCGGTGGAACCGCTACCGCAACACGTCTACTAACAACCGACTCCGCGCTACTTAGCGAAGATAGTCTTGAAGAGATACTGTTTTTTGTTCCGGACATAATCACCGGTGCTATATTTGCAACGGTAGAGGGTGATATTCTCGGAGGCGATTTAGAGGAAGCGTTAACCTTTGATATTGTGGGAACACAGAGTGATTATTCACAAATTTCAAACCTAACCCCTATTATCGGAACATTTATCACCGACCTTGACGAAGAAAATGAGACCCGATGCGTTATATTAGGTTACAATGTAGCATTCGAAATGTTTGGTTCGGTGCAGCTTGCCTACGACAGCAAAATTGAGATAGACGGTCGCACCTATGTCGTGAACGGTGTTCTGTCCCAGATGGGCACGGTGGTCTCCGGTGTTAACCCCGACGAGAGTGTATTTATGCCCTACACTACAGCGGAAAAATATCTGTTAGAACGCAATACCTCCCCCCAAATTTCGGTGCTTGCCACCGATGTGAACGCCGTCCCCGAGGTTATCCAAAACATAGAATTAGTGCTTACACAATC
>CAYJCI010000297.1:0-2583 GCA_964368595.1 uncultured Desulfovibrionaceae bacterium | reverse complement strand
TATTACAATTGAGTAGCGCTTCAAAAAAATGCAGATTGCAATTTTCATCGCAATCTGCAAGGTGTTTGTTTAACAGTATAAAATTATTATCTAGTTTGAGCTAAGTTCGCTTTGAATTTCCTTACTCAATTCCTGAGCTACTTCCACTTCAAAATCTTCTACGGCGTGCAGTAAGGTATTGAGCTTATTTTCAACCGTCGTACCTTGAAGGCTAGCAATAAGTTCTTTAACCACATCCCCAGCATGCCCCCAGTTAGTTTCCATGTTAAGTATGGATTGCTCAAGAACATAGCGTGCGTGTTCTCTTTCAGCTGGATTGAATTTTTCCTCTATGGTGGCAGTTGCCTCTGTGTCAGTAGTGGCTTCAACAATACCCAAGCTTTCACGAATGGCCTCCACCGCATTGGTGAGGCAAACAACAAGTGTGCGTAAATGTGGGGTAATCATATTTGGTGAATGAACGATACTGCGCTCTAAATTTTCAGCGGCCTTGGCAAGTTCAGCAGCGCCAAGGTTTGCCGCAATGCCACGCACAGTGTGGGCATGTCGTACAGCAGTTTCAATATCATTGGCCTGTAATGAATTACTAATATCTTCGTTAATTGTGGCATATCTGCTGGCAAATTTTTTGAGCAAGCCAGCATAGAGCACTTCATTGCCGCCAACAGTGGAAAGGCCGCCCATAATGTCAAAGCCTTCAATATGATCTGGTAATTTATCCTTTCTTGGGGCGATAATTTCTTGCTTTGCACCCTTAACAATGGCTGATTTACCAGTATTAGATGGCAACCAAGTATTAATTGTTGCAAATAGAGCCATGGGCTCAAGCGGTTTTGTTAAGTGGGCATTCATCCCTGCAGACATGGATGCATCTTTGTCATCAAGCATTGCGTGGGCAGTCATGGCAATAATAGGCATGGTGTAGCCAGCTTCACGTATGCGGCGTGTGGCCTCAAGCCCGTCCATGATGGGCATTTGAATGTCCATTAAAATTAGTGAATATTTTTGCTTTGCCACAGCGTCAACAGCTTCTTGACCATTGTTGGCAATATCCACTTCTAAATGTGCTGTTGTGAGAACCTCTTTGGCAATTTCTTGATTTATTTCATTGTCTTCAACCAATAGGATACGTGGAGGCCCGCTGGATGCTTCCTCAGCTTGGGCTGCGGCAAGCTCTCTTTCCTTTTCTTCTTCTTGCTTGCGCTCTTCCACCAAATCAATGATGGTATCTTGCCAAATTTCGGCTGGAGCACTTAGCGGTAGGATAAAGTCAATGCCAGCATGGTCTGCCATTTCTTGAACTTCTTCCAAGTTAAATTCTGAAAGTAAAATAAATACAGGGCGATGCTTTGATTGTTTGAGGTATTGAGCAATTTCAACCCCGTTCATATCTGGCAATTGCCATGATAAAACAACTAAGGAAAATGGATTTTGCGCATCCATGGCATCTGAAATCATGCTAAGCGCAAGCTCCCCTTCATGGGCGCATTTAACATCCATACCAAAGGATGTTAGCTGTGATTCTAAAATCTGTTGGCTTAATTGATTATTTTCAACAATTAAAGCACGTACTTCATGCAGTGGGCTTGTTTCATCACTGGTGACAACATCAGCTTCTTTAAGTGGCAGGGTAACGCTAAAAACGCTACCGCCATCTGCACTTGGGCCAACTGTAATTTTCCCACCCATGCGTGCTGCAAGTAAGGAGCATACAGCAAGGCCAAGGCCAGTGCCGCCGTAGGCGCGGGTGTGTGAGTTATCAACTTGAGTGAAAGGCTGGAAGATAGTTTCATACATATCTTCAGCAATGCCAATGCCTGAGTCCACAACGCTAAAGCATATATTGTCTTCGTCCACTTTTTCTACATTAATTTCCACATGGCCTTTTTCAGTGAATTTAACGGCATTGCTTGCAAAATTTAATAATATTAGGGAAATATTTTTAGGATCCCCTATGACCATGGGGGGGATGTTACTATCAATATTGGAGTTTAGGCGTAAGCCCTTTTCAACGCAACGCGGTTTAGTTGTGGCGCAAACATCATTAATAATAGTGTCGATGCGGCATGGTAGGGTTGTTATGGCAAATTCATCATTCTCAAGCTTTGAAAAATCCAAAATTTCTTGAAAGTTATCCAATAAACTCTTGGCAGCCTCCACCATATTTGTAACATATTTGCGTTGCTGCTCGTCTAATCGAGTCTGCTGGCACAAATAGCCAAAACCAATAATGGCGTTGAGTGGGGTGCGAATTTCGTGACTAATCTTAGTTAAAAAATTGTTTTCCATAATATATATCCATTGCTTGTGATATTTGCCAAAATTTAGCAAAGATTAAACTTTCAACGGTCATCTTGCATTATTTATCACGCTTAGGCAAGGCTTAGCATGGCATATCTGAAAATTTATTTGTCTGTGCAACATTCTGCCATGAGGAATGAAATAAGTTGATTAAGAACAGTATATTGTGCTGTGCAGCGCAATATGCGCCCCTCACGTTTTTGTAAAATTAAGCCCACAGAAATTAAAGCCGCAATATGGTGGCTAAGTGTAGATGCTGGTATTGCAAGCTCTTTTTGCAAG
>CAYJCI010000296.1:0-2605 GCA_964368595.1 uncultured Desulfovibrionaceae bacterium | reverse complement strand
CGGCGGCCCTTCATGCGTTTTTTCTTGCTTTGGCCCTCGCCAGAGTCTGGGGTAACGGCATTAACGTCTACAGCAGGAGCCGCACCTTGACGGTTAAAGCGACCAGGACCAGCATTGCCACCTTGGTTACCACCTTGATTACCGCCTGGACGAGGCGGACGACCACCACCACGATTATCATTTCTACCGTCACCACGAGGTGCAGGGCTAGCATTGCGCTTAGCTTCAGCCGCGCGCTGTTGCTCCATGGCTTCAGGTGTTGGGCGAGAAATAACCCTTACTTGCTGTACTTCAGCTTGTGGGCTTTTTTTCTTAGGGCCACGATCACGCTTTTTATTTTTTGCGCCATTTTCGTCTGCATTTTCTGCATTTGGCTTTTCTGCTTTTTCAGCTTTATCTTCACTACGGGCAGAAAACTGCGGAGCTGATGAACCCTCAGGCATGGCTGAGGCGTCAGGCTTTGCAGTGGATTTTTTGCTAGTATCTTCTTTTTTATCTTCTTTTTTGTCTTCTGCTTTTGCTTGAGTTTTGCTGGGCTTTTCTTGCACTTGTTCAGTAGCAGGGGCAGCAGTTTCTGCGGCGGCTTCAATAATAGTAGCTGCAGGGGTAGCATCAGATTTTTTAGGGGCATCTTTTGGGGCTTCTTCTACAATAGTAGCTTCTGGTTGAGCTTTACTTACAACACGAGCTGTAGGGGTTTTTTGAGCTGGTGTTTTGGCTTTTTCTGCGGCTTGTTTAGGAGCTTTTTTAGCAGCGGCCTTGGCTGGCTTTTGCTCATCCTTGGCATCAGCTTCATCTTTAGCTTTTTCCTCGGTGGCATCCTTGGGGGCAGCAGTCTTTTTCTCAACTTTTTTAGCTTCATCTGCACTTGGCTTGGCAGTGCTTTCAGCGAGTTGTTCATCCTCATTTGCACGTCTGCGCCTAACAATAACATTACCGCGTGCCTTGCCTTTCACGTGATTACGTACACGTTCAAGGTCCTCACCAGTTACGGAGCTTGTATTGCTTTTTGCGTTAATTCCAAGTTGTTGAATGCTTTGTAGCAATTCTTTGGAGTCAACATTCAACTCTGTTGCCAAGTCTTTTACAGTCATTTTATCACTCATTTTGTACCCCTCTTAAGTTGGGCAACCCTTGGTTTGTAGAAAGAAAATTTTTCTCTACACACGGTATGTGAACACACATACCAACCCCGACCAAGTGCTGTTTGCCCCATGTCCCCTACAAGATTTTCTTGTATATCTATAGTATAGCGTGTGAGCAAGTTTTTGCTAAAACGCTGCCTACATATAACACACATGCGTGTGGGCATGTGTTTGTTATTCTTCGTTTTGTTCAGCTTCTTCAGCATTGTCTAATGGTGCAAGAAATTTAATAGCTGAGCGTAAATCCGCAATTCTGGATTCACTAAGTGCAAGGTCTTGCGCCAATTGCTCATCACTTGCATCGTTTAATTTCTCAATGCTTTGGTAGCCAGCGGCAATTAAAGATTCGATGGAAACTTCAGCCACCGAGGCTAATTGCTCAATACCGCGTCCAATGGCATTTGCCTCATTGTAACGAGTTTCGGTGAAAATATCTATTTTCCAGCCAAGTAGTTTGGCTGCAAGCTTAACATTTTGGCCTTTGCGACCAATGGCATTGGTTAATTGGTCATCTGGTACGATAACTTCAAGTAGGTTTGCTTCATCATCAACCACAATGCGAGTAGCAAGGGCAGGGGCTAGGGCATTGCGAGCATATGTTGCAATGTCTGCACTCCAAACCACAATGTCAATACGCTCACCACGCAACTCTTGCACAATGTTTTGAATGCGTGAGCCACGCACACCAACACAAGCGCCCACTGGGTCAACATCACGCTCACGTGAAAGCACTGCAACCTTGGCCCTTGAACCAGGATCACGAGAAACGCCCATCAATTGAACAGTTGCATCATCAACCTCTGGTACCTCACGGCGGAATAGTGCCGCCATATAATCCCTATGGGCGCGAGAAATAATAACCTGTGGGCCACGGCCTTCACGGCGCACGTCAATAATAATGGCCTGCACACGGTCACCACGCTTAAAATGCTCACGAGGGATTTGTTCATCCCTTGGTAGTAAAGCCTCTGTGCGACCAAGGTTAATAATCCAGCCGCCTTTGTCACGGCGTTGAACAATACCAGACACAATTTCATTAATGCGGTCTTTATATTCATCATAGATGATGCCTTGCTCAGCATCACGCATGCGTTGTATAATCACTTGTTTGGCAGATTGGGCGGCAATGCGTCCAAGATCTTCCATCTTAACTCTAAAGCCCATTTCGTCGTCGATATTTACTGAAGGGTCATGTGTGCGTGCTTCTGTGAGTTCTATTTGGTTGTCAGGGTTGGCAACGTCGCCATCTTCCATAACTATCTTGAATTGATAAACTTCAATGTCGCCTGTTTCGTCATTGTAGGTGACTTCGATGTCCATATCTTCGTCAAAGCGACGCAACACAGAGGTGCGCACTGCTTCTTCAAGAGTATCAATCAGCATGTTGCGGTCAAGACCTCTGTCTTTGCTGATTTGATCTATGGCTTTTTTTAGTTCAAGATTCATGATGCCTCCAAATT
>CAYJCI010000295.1:0-2659 GCA_964368595.1 uncultured Desulfovibrionaceae bacterium | reverse complement strand
TTACAGAAAGAGAATACAACATCAGTGAATTAAACCTGTTTGCCACGGTGTATGACGCACTCAACAAATACGAAAAAGATATCTTTTTTGCGGTAGTCGAAGCCAAGAAATATGACACGCTATTCGACTTCATCAACCTCTGCTGTAATACAGATTGTTACGGACTTGTAGACGATTTTAGCGACCTTGATGCCATTGGCAAGAAGATATACCTCAACGAAGTTGGAATGAACCCCGAGCAGGAACTCGCACGGTTTAACGGCGAGGCATTTATCATGGGCATAATGGAACATAACCCACCACTCATCACCTCTCATGGCATTATTTATCAAAATAATAACTTTGAGAAAAAGGTATATAACGGGAAATGCTTTCCGAACTTGGATACAGATAAGCCGATAACCTTGTGCTTAAACACTAAGCTCGACAGAGATTTCCTCTATCTCCCCTGTGAGCAGTCGGAGGTGGATAAAGCTTTGGAAAGATTAAATGTAGCCGCACTTTCTGACGTGGGTATTGAAGTTGACGATTATGACCTACCAAAAAACGTCGCCGATATCGTCCTTGCCGATTTAACCGATTTTGAAAAACTTAATTCAATCGCTAAAACTTTGGATGAGGTTGGAAAACATGAACACGGACATTTGTCACAGCTTGTAGAGTTTACAAAAATCACCGCAAGCGAAGAACTTGAAGTACTGTCGAGATGTATGTTTGAGTTTGAGGTTTTGCCTGATATTTTTAATGATTATCAGTACGGATATCATGTGATTGCCGAGAGTAGTAGATTTGACTATGACGAAAACCTGGAAGAATATATTGATTTTGAGCGGTATGGCAGAGAGCGAAATTCGATGAATGATAGTATATATACCGAGAAAGGATATTTGAACTACCTCGGTTACAACCAAGATATGTGCAATATCCTAAACAAAAACCTCGGTATGCACCTTGATGTTGAGCCAAACACACAGACCTTAAAGTTATACATGCCACTCGAATTCACCACATATTATGAGGAGGATGAGTACGGTCGGTTTAGGCAAACCGAATATGAGGGAACACTGTCAAGCTACGAACTGGATGACTATGAGGATGAGTTAAACGACTTCATCAAAGCCCAACAACCGGAAATTGGGAGCGAACGTGAACTCATGGATTATTACGATCACCCGGGTAGTATCAATGCCAAGGTTAAAAGTTACCACCTTGAAATTGAGCGGGTAGGAAGTACGCTTTACGGTGTTGCGGTCTGTGAATTAAATGCACCGCTCGAACAGCAAGAGCTCGACGAATTAAAAGGGCTGATAATCGGACAGGTTGCGGATGGCGTTGGGGAAGGGATCGAGCAAAGAGAGTTCAATCTTGGACAGCGGGATGTATATGTCCACCTTTGGCAGGATGATAATTGGTATATAAGAACCTCCGAAGAAATGGATTTTGCCGAACCGGAGCAAGGTTTTGAGATGGAGATGCAGTTATGAAAGGAGTAAAATGAATAATATAAATATTCGTATCTTTGACAAAAACAGATTGAGAAGTGTAAAGATCGAAATGCCGGCGAGCTACGAACACATTGAGGATGTATTTGATAAGCTCGGCACACGAGAAAATATCAATGCTGATGTTGACATAATATTTGATTTTAGCGTGTTTGTAGAGTCAATAGAGCTTGCAAATGTTGATCTTTTCGAGCTAAATCATCTTGCCGAGAGGATACAAAACTTTGACCTTGTAGAAGCGTTTGAAATGCAGGGTGCGGTATTAAAACTTCGTGACACAAATCTTTCTGCCGGCGATTTAATAAACATCCTTGAAAACATTAAGGAGGGTAACATTGAGGCATATCCGGCGGCGAATATAACCGAACTTGCAGAAACATATATCGAGTTTGCCATGATCCCCGAGATTGCAGACCTACAAGAAAATGCGAACTCTTGGATGCTTGAATACCTGGATTATGAAAAGATTGGTGAAGATATTCGGCAAAAAACCGGCGGTGTGTTTGCGGGACAGGCTTTTGTTGTTGTGGGCGAGCTTGAAAAACTATACAGCGGCGATTACCCCAGAGCTTTTCCCAATAACCACGTCTTTAAATTGGAAGTTGGGTACAAGGATGAATCGGAGGACGGCAGTCGAATGACCATTCCCCTCCCTACCGATATGAGCAATATCGAAAAGATGATGTTTGTGTTTGAGGTGGACGAACTTGATAGCTTGAATTGCTACAAATTTGAAAGCATTGTTCCGACGTTGGAGCTTATGGATTTTGAGATGGAGGATATTTACGATCTAAACAGCCTCGCCTGTTCTATTAACTTTTTTCGCCAGAACAATGAATTGCAGACCTTTAAGGCGGTGGTGAACGCTCTTGAGGTCATTGAACTTGAAAGTGTCCTTGCTGCAAGCGAGCATGTGAGTGAATTTGAGCTAAAGACGGATATGCACACCGAGGCGGAGTATTGCCGATTGAAATTATCCGACAATCTTCCGTCAGACCTATACGAATACATTGATATCGATGATTATGGCAAAAAGTTGATAAAAACCGATGGTGTGAGCATCACCGATTATGGTGTGCTTGTGCCTAAAGATGGGATATGTCTTGCGGAAAAGATGGAAATTATACAACAAGAACAAGATTATGAAATGCAGATGG
>CAYJCI010000294.1:0-2693 GCA_964368595.1 uncultured Desulfovibrionaceae bacterium | reverse complement strand
TGTGTATTAATATAAAATTAAGTAAAAATGGGTCGTGCGCAAGCACGGCCCTTTTCATGAATTGAGTCTACAAAGTAAAAGGGTCGTGTATAAGCACGACCCTTCTTTGTTTGCAAAGACAAATTGTTTTATAGATATTTATTTAAATATTAAATCATTACCTAAATATCTACTTACCCAAGTTTTGCATTATAGCTCTAAGTTTTTCAATTTCATCCGCCATATTACGAACTTCAATAGCGGCACTTCTCATGGATTCAACAGTCTCTAAAGCGCCATTATTAATTTCACCCAAGGAAAAGGCAATAGATTCACTAGTTGATGATTGTTCTTCAGATGCAGTTGCAATTTCGGTAATTTGTTCTGATGTAGTGGTAGCTTCTTCTACAATTTTTAATAAAATTTCTTCTGAATCATTCATCAACTTTGAAGTTTGATTCAAGGTTTCGGTGCTGTTATCAACAAGGTCAGAACTGTGCTTTGTTTTTGCTTGTATACTTTTAATTACATTGCTAACTTCTTGTGTTGCTTGTGTTGTTTTTTCTGCAAGTTTGCGTACTTCGTCGGCAACAACAGCAAATCCGCGGCCAGCCTCACCAGCTCTTGCGGCTTCAATGGCGGCGTTAAGGGCAAGTAGATTTGTTTGGTCTGCTATATCATTAATAACTGTAATTACAGAGTCAATGCTTTCAGCAGCAACTCCCAAATCATGCATTGCATTTTGTATATTTGTATTTTCTTTTTGAACTGTGTTTAGTGCCTCATTAGTTTTTTGTAGAATGCTAGTTCCGCTTTCTGCCCTAGATTTTGCGTTAATTGAACCTTGTGATGCTGACGAAGATTTTTGGGCAATTTCAATGACAGATGTATTCATTTGCTCCATGGCAGAAGAGCATGATGATACTTGATTCATTTGATTTTCTGTTCTTTGAGTTGATGATTGCACTAAATTATTTAGCTCCTCAGAAAATGAATGCATATGTTCCACTATTAAATCAACTTCGCTAGTGGCTTTCTCAAGGATTATTCTGCCTTCTTCTGCTGCCACTGTGGCTTCGTTAGCTTTAATTATTGAAGCTTCAGCTTTTTGAGTTTGAATTTCTGCCTCTTTGGCATTGTTTTCAGATGAAGTTAAAGTTTTGACCATATTGCTAACCATTTCATCAATGGATGAAATGAGTATTTTGATTTCACCAGAACCTTGCGTATTAAGCTGTGTAGCATAATTGCCAGCTGCGATTTTTTGTGCATATTCGGTTGTTAATGCTAGTGGTTTAACCATGTTTTGTACCAAGGCATAACCAATGGCTAACATTAGCAAGGCAACCAAGGCTCCAATACCTAGTGATGAAAATAAAGCTTTATTAATTAAGCTGTTTATACTGCTTTGCGAAAGGCCAACAAACAATATTCCCTCATTTGCACCTTGGATATTCTTCCACGGCCAATAAACGGTTTTATAGTGATTACCTACGATCACATTGTTTGAATAGACAGCAGTGTTATTTTTTATAACTGAATCGTATATTTTTTCATTATTTAGTGTAGTTCCTACTGCTGGCTTTCCATCTTTTAAGATTGTTGTGGTAAGTCTTGTATCATCAAGAAAAATTGTTGCCTCAACTTGTATTTTATCTTTAAATGTATTCATAAATCTGTGTGTTGAGAGGTTTTCACCAAAAGCAACAGCGCCAATTAGTTTCTCATTCTGATATAGGGCAATGCCTGCACCAAGTGTTAAGGCAATGGTTTGGCCCTTTTCTAAGCCTCTTACACTTTTACCATTTTTTAACGGGCTTAATAAGCTTGTACGATTTGCTGCAATGTCATCCCCGAATTTATCGCTATGTCCTCTTGCTAGAACTTTGTTGTTGAGTCCTGCTATGGTAATATAATTTATTTCAGGATGTTCGGAGATTATTTTTTTTGCAATAGCTTGAAGTGTTGCAGTATCACTACTTGCAAGGGCATGAGTTAATTCTTTGTTATTTCTAAATATTTCTGCCATTGATAAATAAAGTATGGCTTGCTGTTCAACTGATGTTTGAACTGTAACTTCAGCAACTTGTAATAATTTACTAGTTTCTTCTTCTGCAATTTTGTTAAAATAAAACCACGAGACAAAACTAGTTACAGAAAATAAAGCAATGATAGTTGCTATAAGCAATAATAATATTTTTTTTGAAATACTCATGGTTTACCTCTATACTTTTATTTACTTAGCCGACGCGAAAAAATAGTTAAAGCCACTAAAATAATAACATTTTTTAATCAAAATATTCTAGTAAAATACAGTTTCAGGAGGAGCTTGTGTAGAGGCGCAATGAGAAATAAATCTTAAGCTAGACTATATTGGTATATAACTCAGCAACATAAACAAAGGTTTTAGAAATTCAATTTTTGCCAAAGGGTGCTCCCAAAGTACAGTGCGGGCGGAGTTTTCTATGCTAAGATTTTTAGCATCTACCTCATCACGCAAATTAATACTTATACTTACAGGGTCTTCACCTTTATTAATGCCCATAATCTCGCCAGATAAGATGCTTAAACCACTACTAGGACGCACAAAGCAAAGGGCATCGCTTGTTATATTTTTTGCGTCACTTAGGCTTAATTGTGCTGTGGCGTGTAACTTTGCACCACTTTCTGGTATGATTTGAAAAACAGCATCCCCCTTAGTCATATTTTGCCCA
>CAYJCI010000293.1:0-2700 GCA_964368595.1 uncultured Desulfovibrionaceae bacterium | reverse complement strand
TTAAATCATCAGGATTAGTAATAATATCTTGGTTATTATCAGCAACATCGCCAGCATCTGGAGCATAATGCTCAACAGCTTGCTTTAAGGTTACGGAATAGCTGCCATTTTCGTTCATATCAAGCCTGATAACTTCTTTACCATCGGCACCATAGCCTATAAGAACCGTAGGGTCTGCAGGGTCAGTGGATTCTTTCCAGCTAATTAAAGCATTATCGTCAGAAGTCATTAGTAAAATGGGGTTACCATCTACATCTGTAGGAACATTAACGCCATTATATGTAGTCTGATTCCAGCTAAAGGCTTGCTCAAATGAGCCGCCTTGCATGCCATCAGCACCAAAATCAAACTCTACATTACCAGTCATGTGAGATTGGCCATAAAGGTCATTGGTTCCACCAGCGACATCTTTTTCATACATGGTCAAAGTTTTATCATTTTCAACCACTACAGGACCATCATCAAGAATTTTTACATCAACATCAACGGTAAAGGTATTATCATTCTCATCTTTTAGGGTAACGGTGATTTTGCCACCACTAGCATCATCATTAGAATCACCCATATCATCATGTTTTACATTATCTTTTAAGGTGACTTTAATGCCGTCATCATCAAATGTTACATCATAAAGGTCTTTATCAATACCATCACCTGCAACGCCAGTAATGGTAAAGCCATCAGGTGCGCTCCAAGTATCAGTCTTGCTATCTTCTTTTGAAGGATCATAAACAGTGCCGTCAGGGTTAATACCTTGAGGAAGGCCAGTTTCATCAAGCTCAACAAAAGATCCATCAACTGATGCACCAGGAGCTGTTGCATCATCTATATCAATATTGATGCTAGATTCAGCAGTGTCACCATCTTTATCCTTAACATACATGGTAAAGCTTAAGCTTTCACCACCAGTGTTGCCATTACTGTCAAAGCTAAATGTACCATCTTGATTAATAATCAAGGTGCCTGTTGGCACGGTGATAGGCTGACCAAACTCAATAGCAGTTTTGGTTTTTCCGCCATCGAGGCTAATTTCATACTTATTACCATCAGTTGCAGCACCGTCACCACCAAAAGAGCTACTCCAGCTACCCTCAACTTCAGTACCGCTAGTAATGCTTGCATCACTAACAATTCCATCATCGCTAAAACTAAGCTCAATGCTTGGGCCACTATCAGTAATGCTAATATTAATATCACCAGTGGTTGCAGAATCACCATCCACATCTGTAATGGTTACAGTAAAAGACTCAGCAACTACCTTTTCATCAGACTCTGTAGTACTACCATGATCATAAGCCTTAGTTTGCTCATATGAATAATTAAGATTGTAGCTACCATCATCATTAGGGTTAGGGTCACGAGTGAAGGTAAGCACACCATATTCTGTATTGACAATGGCTTTACCATCTGTACCAAAAACAAGGTCATGCTCAGTGCCATCAAGATTAATGGAGAATTCTTGCTCAAGAACAGTTCCATCACCTATGGTAAATTCAAGAACGCCACCATCAGTTCGGGAGGCACCATCAAATGTTTCAAGGTGATTGCTGGCAAGGTCAGGCTCAGTATTAAAGTCTGGTACAATATTCACAGGGATGTCAGGAGAACCAGATCCACCAGAGCCATCAGTTCCACCTGTACCAGTAGTGCCATCTGTTCCGCCAGTTCCGCCCTCGCGGTTATCATCATCATCACTAGTACCTTGACGTTCTTGATCAAGGCGAACTTCTCTACCAATACCTCCAAGGAGGCTTGGGTCATCAAGGCCAACACCGCTACCACCACCTTGTGGGCCAGGTGCATTACCTGCAGCCGGCATTAATTCTTCACCAAGTGCTGCAAAGAAGGCTTCACCAGGCACAATAGCCTCACCAATTACAAATTCTGGCATATTTTCTGATGTATATGCTACATAAAAATCTGCAAGTTCAATTACAGAGCCATCTTCAAATGACAACATAAGGTTGTCACCATCACGCTCAAGTAAAGCTTCACCTGGGTCAAACTCAAATACAATACGATCATCTGCATTAGGGGTAAAAGAAGTAGTTTGCCCTTCAGTTGGCTTTTGTAATAAAATGTCAGCCATAATAAACTCCTGAAATCTTAAAAGTTTCAGCATGGTTCAAAGCCATACTTAACAAATATAAATATAAACGATTATTTGATAGGCCCAACACATTTAATTTAAGTTTTACATAAATATGTCACAGTGGGACGAGGAATACATTCCCCAGAGCTTAAAGCTCCAAATGCTTAAGTGGGGGGTGTGCAAGCACCCAGTGATTTACGGCAATTCATAGTGCCATACTAAACATCTAATACAATCAGTAATAGCTGTCAATAATAAGTACAATTTTTTTATATTTCTTAAAAGATTATATAACAATATGTTATGAGCAAAATACGATAATTCAATTATTTTTTTATTTATAAGACTCTTCTGGCAATTCACATAGCAGGAGTTTAATCTAAAAAAAGCCCCCTTGCGGAGGCTCTAATTAAAATTAAGATTTGAATTAATATAGTCGACGCTGAAAAGCAGTTAAAACTATTAAAATGATAACATTTTTTAATCAAAATATTCAAATAAAATTGCCAGAAAAAATGGTGTGGAGCATACTTTTTTGGCGATTTTATGACATAAAAAAATGTTTTTTCAAGCGGCGGCTAACACAATTTGAGCAAAGCTCAAATTGT
>CAYJCI010000292.1:0-2708 GCA_964368595.1 uncultured Desulfovibrionaceae bacterium | reverse complement strand
ACTACAAATACAATTGATGCCATTCCTATTGTGAGGGTATAGCCATGAATGAAAATCAATCTATATTCGACGATTTTTTAAAGCAGATGCACAGAATTGACAGCAGGGCATTAAGTTTGAGCGATGACATGCTTGCTGTGCTTAGTAAAGCCCTTGAAGATATTTCTGCACAGCTAGCAAAGCTTGAAGTAAAGTACCTTGATACCGATGATTTTAGCCGTCTCTCCATAGCAAAAAAGCAGAAATTACTTCAAGAACAGGCGCAAAGCATAAGGGATATTGTAGCCACTACTTACAGTTCAGGCATTGATGCCCTTGTGAATGATGGAATGCTTGACGCCATGGCTTATTCACAAACACAAACAGCAGCGGCATTAAGTCCCATTGTGCAGACCGACCTTGCCACCAAAGCCGTGACCTTACCACAAGTTATTTCCTATCAAAACAGTATGCTTATTGATGGTGCTACGATTAAGGAGTGGTTATCACGCATGGAGGCCACAAGTGCGCAGCGGATTACACAGGCAGCTAGGCAAGCCCTTATCCAAGGTATGAGTGTTTCCCAAACTGCTAGCCTTATGCGTTCCCAAGGCGTAGAGGGGACAAGGCCGCAGATTCAAGCCCTTGCCCGTACTGCCCTAATGTCTGGAGCGAATACAGCCCGAGAGGACGCCGTAAATGAATTAGGCAAAGACCTAAACTACCAGTGGCGTTATGTGTCTACTCTTGATGGGCGCACCTGTGCTGTTTGCGGTAAAGATGATGGCAAGGTGTTTGACCAAGATGAACTAAGACCGAGCCTGCCACGCCACGTAAATTGTCGGTGCGTGTACGTACCATTCTTTGAAGGCTTCCCTCCATACACAAGACCAGCCACAAAGCATGATGAACGCATTGTTAATCATAGAGACGGTTCTACAAGTACAAAGTTTTCCGCAACGGAAAGTGAGCTTACGACCGAGACCTATAATACATGGTTAAAGCGTCAGTTGAAGGAAGACCCCGCCTTTGTTCGCAGCATTTTGGGCAAGACACGCTTTGAGCTATTCGCCAGTGGCAAACTCACCCTTAATGGTATGGTCAGTGATGGAAGGATTAAAAACCTGTCTGAACTCTAGCACACAACAGATTCTAGAAGTTGTTAATTATTTTTCTTAAAGAAGAAGGTAGTAGAAATACTCAAAACTAAACCCACAATTATAGTAGTAGCAAGGTCTTTTATTTTTGTTAGGTCTGCAACTTTAAGCCAACGCAAACATTCAGGAGCACAAAGGTGCCATAAATATATTAGAACTACAGAACTAGTAATTAGAACAGCAAGTATTAAAAAAAACAAGCGAACCCAATAGAGCCATTTTTCTTCATTTGCCTGAATTGCCGCTTTTTGGTCAGCAAGTGGTGTATCTTTATCAGCTTCACAATCTCCGTCACTAATGTAGATGTTTGGCTTTGCTACTCTAAACCTACCGACGCTCTTCCTTTGCTCATAAAGTAGTGCGCTGTCATCGGCCCCACAATCTTCATCATGGTTGGAGATGTCTGGCTTGTTTAAGTCTACTTTCATTAAGCTTCATCCTTTGTTACTATATTTTCAGAGAAATAATCTTTGATAATATCGTCTGGAATAAAGCTATTCAATCCTTGCGCAAGACCTCCTTCAATACCGTAAACTACCTGAGACCATGGGGAGCCTTCTTTATGTGTCCACCTTGAAAGTGCTGCTGCTTGATATTCGCCAAAAGTATCTATAACTTGCTCAAGAAATTTTTTATGTTCTTCAGGTATATTGTCTACAGCTGGAGTGTTTGCTAATGGGAAACATCTTTTTTTGTGAATATGATTGAATACTCGAGGGAAGACGGGGCCATATTGCCAAGCTCTTGGGTATTCATCACAAAGTCTTTCTTCGTAAGCCGCAAGAAAGCAGCCATAACAACAATATAAAAGTTTCTGTATTTTTGTGTTATTCCAAGTGTATTGCTTTTCAGCACATATTTTTGCAATTAATGATGCAACTTCTATGCTTGGATACTTCATGGCTACCTCCTTCTAGTTTTATGAAATGCATTAGTACTAGCATGTTTTTGATGAAAATTTTTTTCGATATTTTAAATACGATAAACCATTTTGTCAAGATGATATTGTGAAGCTTTATCAGCCTGTTGAAAAAGTCAATTTTATACAGGTTGGCCAAAAATAATAAGATGCAAATAAGCGAAAAAAGTCAAAATGTGCAGTGTATTAGGCGTATGTAAATAGTTTGACTTTTTTACGCTGACGCCGCAAATGGCTGTTTTTCAACAGCCTGTTATTGTGTTTGTTTCCGATGAAATCCAATCCTAATGGAATAGCATTTTGCCGTTGCGTATGACATATAGACTGTTTTCCCTGATAAATTTGATACTCCATGGCTTACTTTATCCTGCGTTGGGACGAGCGTTCGATTCCGCATTTCTCCACCGAACGAAGCAAAAAGGATATAAAATCTCAATGTGGGTAAAAATGTGGGTAAAAATATTTTTAAAAAATATTTATTATAATAATCACAATAGATAATGGTATATTTGACTCTCCCCGCCTCCACCAACGCAAAATATTATAAAGTCCTATATTGCCCATAAAGCATTGTAGGGCTTTATTTTTTGCCTTTTATTTGTCCATCTACATCTCATATACCCCCTAGACACCTTTATATATTGGGGGTACTT
>CAYJCI010000291.1:0-2720 GCA_964368595.1 uncultured Desulfovibrionaceae bacterium | reverse complement strand
CGCAAATGTTTACATATTTTTTTTTCAATGTCTAAAGGTATTTTTTGTTTTAATCTTATGTTGCTAAGTTGCTAAACTTGCTAAACTGCAATTTTTTGCCCCTGTTAAAGACTTGCACAACAAACACAAACTGTTTAACATAAACAAATAAATACCTTTAATTATATAGGCACAAAATGACAACTGTAAAAGATATTCGCCATAAACTTGCTCAATCCAAACCAAGCCTTGGTTCATGGCTACAGATTAACTCACCAGATGTGGCAGAGATACTCTCTCAAGCAGGCTACGATTGGATAGCTGTAGACATGGAGCATGGTGCTATTAGTCATACGGATTTGCCATCGCTCTTTCGAGCCATTGAGTGTGGCGGTGCTGCACCATTTGTGCGCTTAAGCGAGGCCCATAAAGTAACCATTAAGGCTGCGCTTGACGCTGGTGCCCATGGGCTAATTTTCCCACGGATTGAAAGCTTTGAGCATTTAGATTCTGCCATTCAGCATGCTTTATATCCTAACCTTGGTGGTGAGCGTGGCTTTGGCTATTGCCGTGCCAACGTCTTTGGTAAAGAATTTGACGAATATCGCAATAACCTTGCGCAAAATATATTTTTTGTAGCACAAATTGAACATATTAATGCAGTGCGCGAGCTTGAAAATATTATAGCCCACCCGCACCTTGATGCCATCATGGTAGGTCCTTATGATCTTTCTGGCTCCATGAATATTGTGGGGCAATTTGAACATTCTGAATTTATCTCAGCCATGCAACATATTATTAAAACATGCAAAGAAAATAATACCATCTTGGGCATTCACATTGCTAAGCCAGACCAACAAGCCCTTTCAAAATTTATTGACGAAGGTTATACCTTCATTGCTTACGGAATTGACAGCGTATTTTTGTGGCAAGGCTCAACCAAACCAGAAATTTAATATGAATATTATTGCAATTATTCCTGCTCGCATGGCCTCCACTCGATTGCCCAATAAACCTCTAGCCCTACTACATGGTATGCCCATGCTAGGACATGTGGCCCTACGTACGCAAATGTGCAAAAGCTTAAGCTCTTGCTATGTCGCCACTTGTGATGATGAAATTGTAAATTATTGCCAACGTATCAATATTCAAGCAATTATGACAAAAAATACGCATACTCGCTGCACGGCAAGAGTAGCAGAAGCTGTAAAGCACATTGAAAATTCTACAAAAAAACAAGTGGATATTGTAGTCATAGTGCAAGGCGATGAACCCATGGTAACAGCACAAATGATTGATGCAGCCCTTGAGCCCATGCTTAAAAATAGCTCACTACAAGTTATAAACCTCATGGCGCCCATTGAAAGCATGGAAGAATTTAACAATCCCAATACCATAAAGGTAGTCACCAATAAACAAGGTAAGGCATTATATTTTTCACGCTCAGCCATACCCAACAGTATTCACGGCACACCCCCTGCCAACGTTTACAAACAAGTGTGCATTATGCCGTTTAAACGTGATGCCCTTTTTCAATTTGAAGACTTACCCCCAACTGAGCTTGAGCTGGCAGAATCCATTGACATGCTTCGCCTTCTTGAACATGGCCATAATGTACACATGGTTCAGCACAATACTCAATCAAAATGCGTAGATACAGCAGAAGATTTAATCATAGTTAGCAAGCTTATGCAAAATGATCCCATTATGCCAACATACTTAACATCGGAAATACCTCATGCAAATAGCCATTAGCACATCGAGCTTTGCAAAGTTTGATGCCAAACCACTAAAATTACTTAAATCTGCAAATATAACCGTAAAACAAAATTCCTTAGGTCGCGTACTCACTGAGGATGAAGCCATTAATTTATTTCAAGGTTGCACGGGTATTATCGCCGGAACAGAACCCCTAACCGCTAAACTCATGCAAGCCTTGCCAGACTTAAAAGTTATTTCACGCTGCGGCACTGGCCTTAACTCTGTGGATTTACATGCCGCAAGAGCACACAATATTACAGTATGCACCACATCTTCGCCAGTTGACGCCGTGGCTGAGCTAACACTGGGCTTTGCCCTAGGGCTATTAAGGAATATCCCAAGGGCTCATAATGACATTTGCAACGGTATCTGGAAAAAGCATGGCGGCAATTTATTAAAAGGCAAAAAAGTAGGCATAGTGGGCCTTGGCAATATTGGGCAAAAAGTTGCCAAAATATTTTCAAGCCTTGGCTGTATTATAGCCTACCATGATCCATATTTAAGCCATGATACGAGCTATACATCTATGGATTTCAAATACTTGCTAGCATGGGCTGATATAATCACCTTGCATTGCCCACCAACTAACACAACACTCATTAATGCAGAAGAACTTGAACTAATGCAGCCGCATGCCTTGCTAATTAACACAGCAAGAGGTGGCCTAATAAACGAGCAAGACCTATACAATCATCTAAATAGCGGCAAGCTAGGTGGGGCTGCCTTAGATGTATTTGAAGTTGAACCATACAAAGGCCCACTTAGTAAGCTTGAAAATGTTATACTAAGCCCACACTCAGCCTCCTATGCCAAAGAATCACGCATTCAAATGGAGCAGGAAGCCACGTTAAACCTCTTAAATGCACTAAAAATCTCTCATAATGCATTGTGTTAAAAATTTAGTAAAGTTAACATTAGTTGGTCAACGCTGAAAAACAGTTAAAACCACTAAAATAATAATATTTTAATCAAAATATTCT
>CAYJCI010000290.1:0-2723 GCA_964368595.1 uncultured Desulfovibrionaceae bacterium | reverse complement strand
ACTCCATTAATGGACTTGGCAAAATCAAGCGCAATTTCCACAGAATTTGCACCACGCAAGCGATTGCCAAGAGCCGTTGCAACGGCATCAGCAAGGGCTGCATCCTTTGCTCTTACCACTGCAAGCTCACCATTACCAAGACTTAATGAATGCCCAATGGTTGCTGAGGAGGCGCAAAGCGCTAGTGGAAAATCTTCTGCATCAAATTGCAACCCAAGGCTTGGGCCGCCCTTGGGGTCAGCAAGCAGTGCAACAACCCTTGTTTTTTGCGAATACATATAAATATCCCCACCATTTTCCACAATAATATTAGGCGAAATGTGCGCGTAGGCCTCGGCTAACATTTGGGCAATGGTTCCAGCAACTGCCGCAAATGGGCCAACGCCCGCAAGCTTTGCCCCAGCATACATGCGTTTTATAATGTCTGGAGCATTAGTTGGAGTGGGCAAAGGTGCTAGGGAGGTGCGAAATTCAGGGCAAAGAGTAGCCCATGATTTAACATCAGCCCTTAAATTGCCTAAAGTTTCAAGCATGGGCTTGGCTAAGTTTTGTTCAGCAATAATGTGCAAATCGCTTTCTTCTAGCACTAGCTGGAAGGAGCATTCACCCTCACGCTCAGCATAAAGAGTTCTATAATCTCGTTGCCAGTGTTGATGTTTTTCTTTTTGCTGCATTTAATTGCCTTTGAGGTAAATGTGCCCTTGCGTCTAAGCCTTATATTATGTATTTTAGCAAGAGATTGTAAATTTGTATGTGCATATACTAGCTAGAGAATTGCGCACAATCAAGGAGATATAATGCAAAAAAATTTCTTACGCATATTGGAATTGGGTCAAAACGACTTTTGGAAGCTCTTACACGATATAACCAATGCCACCGATGAACAATGTCAAGCATGGCAAAAAAGCCTTGCTGGCGTACCCATATATTTATGGAAAGGCCCCATTGAAAAGCCAGAAGGCACAGCCTTTTTAAATTTACTTGAGTCACTTAACCTTTCCATGACCACTTACAATTGCTCAAGCCTTGATGCTGAAGCCATTGAAGAAAAAGCCAGCAAACGCACAGAACCTGCCCTGCATATTATCTGCGGATTTAAGGAAACATATATTGACATATTAACCTCAAACGGCGCTGGCGTTTGGTTTACAGGCTATAGCCCAGTAAATGCCCCTTGGGCTGCCCTTGCTGAATTGGCCCTTTTCCAAAGCATTACACCAACCATTGACTCCACAAGAGTAAGCATCATAGGTGCTGTGGATGGGCTTAGCCAATCCATCATGGAAGCCGCAATTTACGCACCATTTGAATTATTTATGGGCATTCCACCTTGGGGTGATCCTGACCATTACCAAACTGGCCTTGCCTTAAAATCTGGCGCTAAAATATTTATGACCAGAGAGCCAAGACTAGCCCTTGATGACGCACATTTAATCTATGTTGACGAACGTTTAGCCAATAAAGCTGCGGAGCAAGCGCCTGGAACTCTAACCATGATTACTGGCATGGATAATTATTCATGGAAGCAAGGTTTTGTGCTAGACGCAGAACATAAAGGCTATGCCCTGCCAGACGCAAAAGTACTACCCTTGCTTGATGGCAACGAAAGTACACTTATACCTGACGTTGATGCTGAGCTTAGTGCCAAACGTAGCATTTTACGCAAATATGCCCTCTTGGCATCACTTGCTTATACAGTACAAAATCTGGATAGCTAGATGCAAAACACAGCTTGGTCTAATTTTTTGGCAACTTATAATATAGCCGACCACCTTAAGGCCGAAGCCTATGAGGCAAGCACGGCCCAAGAGCGCGCTTGCCTAAAAAATGCCATTGCTTATCACGCCCTTGAAGGCGAAGGGCCAAGCTGTGAACATGCTAAACTTTGCTACGCCACCAAGGGCTATAAACAAAGCATACAAAAAAAACCCGCACCGTGGGCATTATATATTTGTGATGAGCATTACAGCTCACCCGCTCGCTTTATAGCCGCATTAATGCCAGCCATAAATGCACAAGTAGAACAAATATATATAATATTTACGTGCGAAAACGTAGCCCAAAGCCTCTTAACCTGTCTTGAGCTTTTAGGCATTGAAGAATGCCTCGCCATACCTAAACAAGATGCCACCAAGGTGGCCTTAGAGCTTTTACAAGATTTAGCAAGTGAACGTGGGAGAGTGTTAATTTTATCCAGTAATGGTCAAGAGTTAACAGAATTACACCAATCTCTCCACACCTCACATATTCCCATGTGGCAAGATTTGTCCCCACCACATATACACGCAACAGCTCAAGCAGATATGACCTTATTACAATTTGCTGAGCCAGATGCAATAAATCACCATGAGCTTAAGCCAAGTGTGCAGGCCATCTACGGTTATACTGAAGGCATGGGCCTAGAATTAAGCCCCTTCATCACTCAAGCGTGGGCAAAAGGCATGGAAGCTTGCTTTTTGCATGAGAATTTGAGCAAGGAATTTTTTAAAAATACCACCCACACAGGGGCAAGCCTTGAACCTGAGGTTCTATAATGAGCAAGAGCCAAAAATACCTACAATCTTTGCGTAATATTGGCATCATTGCCCATATTGATGCTGGTAAAACCACACTTAGCGAGCGTATTCTTTTTTATACCCAAAAAATACACCGCCTTGGTGAGGTACATGAAGGCACTGCCACCATGGACTATTTACCAGAGGAGCAAGAGCGCGGCATTACCA
>CAYJCI010000289.1:1562-2744 GCA_964368595.1 uncultured Desulfovibrionaceae bacterium | reverse complement strand
ACAAGCCCTCACGGAAGTAGAAAATTTATTTTCGTGTACGTACGTGGGGTAGGCTGGCTTGCTTGTAATAGCGTGTGGTTGATATATTTGAATTTAAGTGGATAAAATCCATAGACTCTATTTTTGCATATGCAGGCTATTTTTTGTGGTGATAATCTTGTTTAAGAACTTACTATACGTTTTGTTTTAGTGCAATCGAGCACCTACTTTAATATGTTCATCACAAAAAAAACTTGTAATTTTCAGGATAGAGTCATTAGTTTTAACGACAAAATGTTCATTGTCTGTGTGTAATATTTGACCTGAAATCCCTTTATAAATAGGTGCATTTGGAATAATTTCTGCCCTGTTAATATAGAGAGGAAATTGTTTGTACATGCATTTAGCCATTGGACCTGGCTTGCTTATTGATCTGATAAAGTTGAATAATTCTCGTGTTGTCATAGTCCAATCAATAATTTCATCACCATTTTTACGCACTCCGCAATACATACCTACTGGGTGAATGTCAGTTTGTTTTATTGTTTTAATATTTCCTGTAGTAAATTGAATTGTCGCTTCGTATAAAATTTCAGCACATTGGATGTGAGCAATTTCCAAAAGAGAAGCGTAGGTATCATTGTCAGAAATTGGGAATGTTTTTTGGAGTATAATGATATCCCCTGTATCTATACCCTCATCAACAAAGTGTACTGTTCCAAATTCTTTTTCATCGTTGATGAGTACCCAATTTAGGATGTTTCTACCACGGTAGAAAGGGAGTTTGCCAGCATGACAATTAATGATTTTGTAGCGTTCCAAAATTTGATGTTTAAAAATTTGGTTGAATGACATGGATACGAGTAGGTCGCACTTGTACTTATCTATTTTTTTTAAAAAATCATCTGAGTTGATGTTTTCATGTTGAATATAATTAATGTTATATTTTTTAGAAAAATATATAAGTTTTTCATCTTTTGAATGATATCGTGGACATATGAAAGCAATTTTTAAATTTTTGTCTTCTTGAATTTTTTGGAAAGCATTGTGCCCCCAAATACCATCGGCAAAATAACCAATTTTTAATGTTTTCATTTTTTTAATAATTAAAGTTAGTAACGGTAGTATAGATTGGACTTGTCATACTACTTTCGTGTTTTATAACTAGTTTCTTCTGTATTTATAATTGTTTCTGAGATAACT
>CAYJCI010000289.1:0-1462 GCA_964368595.1 uncultured Desulfovibrionaceae bacterium | reverse complement strand
ATAACTTCAATGGCTTCATCGAACCATTCAATGAATTCTTTTGATAATCGACCAGAACCAATAATTATTAGCTCCATAGTGGCTCTTCCTCAAAGTATATTGATTTCAAATATCCTCTTGGTGTATGTATCAAGAGGATATTTTTTATAAAAAACTTTTAGTAAAAAATATAATAAAATTAACATGTTAAAGTTTGAAAAAATTAAAAAAAAATTTTTATAAAGTGTTGACAGTGCACCCTTAACGATATATGTTCCTGTTACAGCGACGGAGTACTTCCGTGCTTATGGGTGTTTTCGAGTGCCCCTCAATTTTGCATCAGGAGCTTAAGCTCTGGGGATTGAAGTCCTCGTCCTATGACATATTTATGAGTTTTTATACTATAGATGTGTTGGGCCTATTTCTAGATTATCATTTATCATTTATATTTTTTTGTTGTTGTGTGGTCTTTGGCCTCACATAAGGATTTTTAAATTTAGGAGTTAGTTATGGCTGACATTTTATTGCAAAAACCAGCTGAAGGACAAACTGCGTCTCTTACCCCTGCTGCTGAAGATCGCCTTGTATTTGAATTTGATCCAGGTGAAGCTTTACTTGAGCGTGATGGTGACAATCTTGTATTATCTTTTGAAGACGGCTCTGTTATTGAACTTGCAGATTTCTATGTAGCATATACCTCAGAAAATATGCCAGAATTTGTGATTGGTGATGCCATTGTTCCTGGCGAGGCCTTCTTTGCTGCCCTTGGTGAAGAATTAATGCCTGCGGCGGGTAATGCAACTGGCCCACAAGGTAGTGGTACTGGTGTTGGGCTTGAAGACCCAAGTCTTCTTGGTGGCATTGGTAGAGAAGTTCGCCTTGACCAAGAATATCCAGACGACACTGACGATGATGACCCACTAAACGGTGCTGATGGTTTTGATGGCACTGATGGTACAGGCGGTACTGATGGTGCTGGTGACAATAGTACTCCACCACCACCTGTGGACTTAGCTCCAGAATTTGACACAGCCGCTGCAAACTATGCCGAATCTATGAAAACAGAAGACAGTGGTTTGCTTACAGATGACGCTAGCTTGCATACAGACAGTGGTAGCCTTGAGTTCACCAATGGTGATGGTAGCGTTGAGGACCATTCTTTTACCATTACTCTTGATGGTACTGACTATCCGCTTAATTTTGATGCCGATGGCAAAGCTACAGTTACCACTGAATATGGCGAGCTTACCTTTACTCGTACCGATGATTCTCTTGACTATACATATGAGCAAACCAAGCCATATAGCCATCCTACATCTGATGATGGCTCAGAAACAAAGACCGCTGCTGAGTCATTTACTGTAACCATTACTGACCAAGATGGTGATTCTGCAACTACTGATGATATTAATATTGATATAGTTGATGATGCACCTGTTGCTTTTGATGATGTTGTTAAAGATGCAGTGGCAGAGGGCACAAC
>CAYJCI010000288.1:0-2757 GCA_964368595.1 uncultured Desulfovibrionaceae bacterium | reverse complement strand
TGGCAGTGATATCGCTGCGGACATCAACACGGTGGGCTTCTGTAGTCGAGGTGAGCTCCAACCCCTTTGCTGTGCCATTTGCGCCCGCAGAGCTAGCGGATATATCCAAAGCAACATTCCCTTGCACGCTCTCTGTCTGAACACCGATGGCAGAACTTGCAAAGTCTCCACTATCACTGGATTCAGCGGATATACTGCCCGTGCCAGAGATCGTGTTGATAGCGCCCGCAGCATACAATCCAATTGCCGTGCCTGATCCCGTATAGCCAGCAGATATAGCACTGTTCATGCCAGTAAGTGTGTGACCTGCTGTGATGGAGTTATCAGTCAGCTCCACCCCAATAGCCTTATCGCTAATGACACTGGCCGTGCTGCCAACGCCCTCTGTCATCTTTGCATTGACAGCTGCGCTGATCGCACCTGATATCGTGCCAGTCTGTATGCCGACAACCTCGGATTGGTAGGCACTATTATGTGTGCCTGTGGCATTGATAGTTCCTGCACCTGTGATATTAGCAATGCTGCCCTCTGCACGCAGACCTATGGCAAAGCCCTCCATAGCAAACTGTGCCGTGAGGCTACCTGCTGCCAGTATATCCAGTTGGTGCGCTTGATTGTTAAATAAATCAAGAGCAACAGACAAGGAGGTATGGGGGTCAACAGTCTCATCAAATTGAGATGTTTTTGTCAGACTAGCAAAGAGGCGAGAAGATATACTCCCTGTAACTGTGCCAGTCTGTACAGCAAAAGCATTCCCAGCTTCAGAGAATGCGCCCACATCGTATGTCGATATAGCATAAGCATTTGTGATACTAGCTATATTACCTGCTGAATAAATACCATATGCTGTACCAAATTCTGTCGTACCACTGATCTGAGCATTGTCCCCTTTAATGCTGCCTAGAGACCCCACCGTATGTATACCCGCTGCTACACCTGCGGTAAAATCACCGAGATCATAGCTATGAGAAGTTCCCTGATTCGCAGTAAGTCTAGCAGTGATGGTTCTCGAGTCACCTGTTATGCTAATATCTTGCGTATGTGATGCGTCTTTGAGATGAATGGCGTAGACCTCTGTATCTTCCCCTATGAAAGCTACTGTGTTTGCCGCATAAATAGTATTATTGATTGTGCCTATACGCCCTGCGCTCAGGGTGTAGAAGGAATTGGCAGATTTTGCGCCGCCGGGCGAGACGGCACTCAGTCGAGCATTGATATCGCCAACAGAACTGGTGTCACCAACAAAAACAGCAGAGGCGATTAGCCCCGCAATATATACATCATTACCAGAATGCTGTACAACACTAATACCCATATGGCGTCCATTATATAAAGCATTAACATCACCCACACCAGCCAAGGCATAGATGCCGTAGCCGTTACCATCTTCTGTACCACCAAATCGGATCTCAACTGCACGTCCCGAGCTGTCAACACTTGTCGACTCATTGAGCATGGCTGTGGTTAAAGACATGCCCCCCATCACAGTATTAACATCACCCAGTGCTTCTGTGCCAGTATACCAGATGCCGTATGCAGTAGATTCTGTAGCACCGACATCAATAATACCATCTAGAGTTCCGCCCGCAGTCAATCTGTCGAACTTTAATCCATAGCTTTCCAAATGCGATTGATTGCGTTCTATATTGATAACACCAGTAAAACCACCTAATTCCTGTGTCGTTACCCCCCTAAATGCACCAGTGCTTCCCTTGCTGTCCGATGCGACAATGCCAGCTAGAGATTTGAACAAAATATCACCGCTCACAACGCCTACCTTTGTCTCGGAATAGATACCATAATAATTAGCTTGTGAACTACTCATCATGTTTTCCTCTCTGGCAGAAAAATAGATATTCCCACTAAAGTCACCAATATCTCCTAAGGCATGTAACGCGTAGGCATTGCCTCGGTAGATATTCATCGTGATATTACCCGTTACATTTCCAATGGTTGTTGTAGAGCGAACCCCGTAACCATTTGTACCATCCATGTAAATGTTATTATCCGTATCTCTCGCAACACCAAGACTGATGCTACCCGCAACATCACCAACACTGTTCGCCCATACGCCAAAGCTCTCTCCAGAGTCAGAGCTAACTTGAATACTTGCACCTAGAGCAATATTTCCAAGTGCCCCCTCTGTATAAACACCATATGCGCGCGCATTTAAAGTAGAAGAGTCGCTAGTACTAGCCCCACCGACTACCCCTTCACCTCGCGCCATCACATCTATCTTTGCATCAGCGCCTATTCCTACTATATCACCAGCAGCGTAGACACCATAGGCATTTTTGCCACCATAAATATCACCTTTAAAAATGTCGACATGCGAAGTGATTTGAGCATTGATTGCACCTACGCCCTGCCCGCTATAAACACCATAGATAGAGCTTGAAACGTTATATTGAATCCAGTTCCCATAGGGGACACCACCAGTGTAATCAGGGTCATTGACATAAAAGTCATCGTTTATTGCAATTTCCGCATCTGTTTTTGAATTTCTGTTAATATAAAGAAAAGCAGATGATTCAATCACCGCAGGGTCAGTTATGGCTGTAGCAGTAATGACCGTGCCCGCATTCAGTGCGCCTATCCCCCCTTCCGCGTAGAGAGCATAGGCATTTTCTTGATCGCCAAGGAAGTCGAACTTCGCAGGCACACTACGGTCAGAATTTTTTCGTACTCCATAAATTGTCACACCTATCAAGCCATCGGCAGATCCCGACACATCGCCAATTGAGCCATCAGCACGCA
>CAYJCI010000287.1:0-2786 GCA_964368595.1 uncultured Desulfovibrionaceae bacterium | reverse complement strand
CAAAGACAAAAAAGCCCCCATTGAGTTTTTCAAAGTGGCCTAGTGGCTTTTTACTTTGGCTACCTCAATGGGGGCGTCGTTTATATGGGTTATATTTTTAACTATAAGTTATTATTAGTTAGTAAAGTCTGGTTCACAAGTATAGTCATGCTGCCATCTTCACTTTCGTATTCAATAAAGGTGTTATCAGCAGTACCCTCTTGAGATACTTCGTTACCAGTTGAATTCCAACCTATGGTATCAAATATACCGTTTTTAATGGAGTCAGTGGCTTTGCTTGCGTCATCACCCATGACAATCATTTCAACATTTTCAATCTTACCATCAACAATCATATCCTTTACACCATTGGGGTCACTAGTACCAGCAAGTAGTACGTCCATGCCCTCTCCGCCGTCAACGAGCACATCGTCAATATCAATGCTAATGGTGTCATCACCTGCGCCGCCAAACAACTTGTCCTCACCTTCTCCGCCGATGAGTATGTCATCACCTTCGCCACCTTCAAGGTAGTCATTACCAGAGCCACCAAGGATGATGTCATCGCCTTCTCCGCCAAATAGTGAGTCGTCACCACCAAGGCCAAGGATTACGTCATTGGCTGTGCCTTCTGCACCGTCACCACCATAGATAGTGTCATTGCCATCAGCCACTACATTGCCTTCAGCGTCTACATTGATATTTTCAAGCTTATCAGCGGCAGCTATCAAATCTCCAATAGTTGCGTTTTGAGCAGCTACTGCTAGGTCTTCGGCAAATAGTTCGGTGTCAGAGTCCTTAGCATTAGGATCATTAACATCATAGACACCATCCTTACTTTGCATGCCTAGGTCTTTAGCAAATCCACTAAGAGCATCGGCATTGGCATCACCAATAAGCACATCATTACCACCTTGACCGTAAACAAGGTCATCACCAGCTCCAGCAATAAGTACATCAGGGTCATTGGCAAGGTTTGCGGCATTTTCATTTAGCCATTCAGGGTGATTGCGTATAAAGTCAACAACCATCTTGTCAGTAAGAGTTACACCTGCGTCAAGAGATTTTGAAAGATATGCTTTAAGGTCAGTGGCATTTATACCACCGATTAAAACATCATCACCACTTCCTGTAGAACCAATGCTTGTATGCTCTGTGGTTACACTTGTACCATTTTCTGGAGTAAAGATGGTACTAATGTCTTTATCTTTAACAATGGTTGCCTTACCAGTTGAGTCAATGGCATCAAGATGTTCAGGGTCTGCACCTTCTCCCATACCAACGGCGTGAATAACTCCACCGCCAGCTGCTTCTAAAGCCTCATGAAGATTTTCAACTCCATTAGCAGTGTTGCCTTGGTGAGGAACACCATCTGACATAAAGAATACAACATTTTCATGGCCATTGTCCTTTATGGCATCTGATTCAAACCATTTTGCTGCTGTATTAAGGCCTAGTTCGTAATTAGTGCCCCAGTGGAAGTTAGGATCACTTTCATTTTTAGTTAACTCTCTTAGAGCATTGATTTCAGCATACACTTTGTCAATAGCTTGATCTAATGACTGTGTACCATCAATTACTACGTCAAGCTTACCCCAGAAAGTAACGACTTGTAAGTTTACCTCACCACCAGTTATCTCATTTTGGGTATGCGGATAAAGATCATTTTTTACAAAATCAATGATGGCATCACAAGCTGCATCTAGTCTAGTTTCGTCACCCACAATATCGCCATGCCTGTCAACATACATAGAACCAGAAGTATCCAGAACTATACAGACATTATAGTCAACCCCATCGGTAAAGTGGGTTTCTGTACCATCAATACCGACAATTTCTTCCTTAGGCAATTCTGTTGAAGTTTGTTCAACATTAACACTGACTTCTTTAGAGTCACCATCAGAGTCAGTAATCTTAATGTCGGTTGTAGTTGTAGTATTTGGCGCTAAATTATCATTGCTAACTGTCCAAAGGTCAGAATTACCAGAATTTTTAAGGCTTGTGTCGCCAACTTCTAAGGTTATTACACCATTATCGTTAACAACATTGCCGCCTGCACCTGCTGCCCAACCAGTGTCGCCATAAGTAAAGGTTACACCATCAAACTCAATGGTCTTACCAGCGCCATCATCACCACCAAAATCAAGGCCAACAATAGTAACAGCAGAGTCACCGTTGGTTGCGGTATTAACATCTGCACCAACGCTTGGCTCATCATCAGTAATGGTAACACCAATGGTTGCACTTTCAGATTGGCCGTTATTGTCAGTAATGGTAATGTCAAAGCTTTCAGCATTGGGCCTTACTTCGTCAGTAGTAATGTCATCACTTGGTCTTTCATGTGCATGATTTTCATCTTGAGTATAGCTATATTCCATGGTGTATTCATCACCATTTTGGGTAATACCAGCTATTAGCAAGTCGCCATCAGCACCAGGAATAGTAACATTCTTATCATTAAGATTTATTGTGTGCTGTTCACCATTAATGGTAATGGTTATATCTTTAACGCCTTCTGTGGCAGTAAAGGTAAGTTCACCAAAGTCTGAGTCTTTACCATTTTTATCAACATCAGCATCTTGAGTTGCTAATTGGTCAACAGTCAAGTTGCCAAATTCCATACCTTCAACGGTTACGTCAACGGTTGTGTGGTCGCCATCATTGTCTTTACCACCGAAGGTAATGGTAATGTCATCTGAAAACTCTGCATGTTGATGCATTGTCCAGTTGCCATCACCGTCAAGGGAAAGAGTAAAATAAGCTTCCTCAGAGGTTGTGCCAGCATTAGCAACAGCAACAAATACGTT
>CAYJCI010000286.1:0-2789 GCA_964368595.1 uncultured Desulfovibrionaceae bacterium | reverse complement strand
TCGCACAGATGCGACCAAGCGTAATATGTAAGGATGAGCGTAGTTTGCATTATGTGCGTATCATGTTGGCTAATGGGAGGGCGGCTGTTGACCCTGACTTTATATAAGAATTTGTTGAAAAAGGGCAATCTGCGTCATCAGTGCTAAATTTTAGTCAGGTCATGGGGGGAAGACCCCATTCCCATCCTAAAATTCCGCACTTCTTCGCATCTCACCCTGTTTGAACAAATTCTAATAAGTGTTTTTTTACTGTCTAAGTGCAGTATTATTTGACAATCACACAAAAGTAGCACGTGGGGCCGCAAGGCTATGCAAAAAAGTGTACTTCATCATAATAATTACAATAGTAGTCATTTTTGAAATTGGAATGTTGTTTATTTAAACTATGCAAAACTGGTACGTATATCTTGCTCGTTGCAGTGATGATTCGCTTTATTGTGGTATCACTACAGACCTTGAGCGCAGGTTTAAGGAGCATAATGGTGAGCTTGCTGGTGGGGCAAAATATACAAAGAGCAAGCGGCCAGTGCAGCTTTGTGTTTATGCCATTTGTGATAGTAGAAAGAGCGCTTCACAGCTTGAGGCAAGGGTAAAGGCTCTGCCAAGGTTAGAAAAAATTACTGCCTTGCAAAATTATGTTGAAGATAATTCCGATGATTAGCTTGTAATAAAGAAAAATTTATTAAATTGAGAAATATATGATTCCTTTTGATGTGGGAGTGACATTTTTTATAAGTGCCGTCATTTTAGCCATTGCGCCTGGGCCAGATAATATTTTTGTTTTGACGCAGTCGGCATTATATGGAGCAAGAGCTGGACTATTTACAGTTTTTGGACTTATGACTGGCATCATGGTGCATACCTTGGCTGTGGCTTTTGGTGTGGCTATTTTTTTTAAGAATTCGCCCGCGGCCTTTTTTGCCTTAAAGATGGTTGGTGCTTTATATTTAGTTTATTTGGCATGGTTGACAGTTAGGGCTGGTAGCAGTAAGGCTAGTTTACAGCAAAATGACTTTGTGGGGCATTTTGCATTATACAGGCGTGGCATTATAATGAATGTCACCAACCCTAAGGTAATATTGTTTTTCTTAGCATTATTGCCACAATTTGTTGACCCTGCACGTGGCGCGCTAGCTTTGCAAATGTGCGCATTAGGTGGCATATTTATATTGGCAACATTTATAGTGTTTGGTTCAGTGGCTATGCTTGGTGGGCGGCTTGCAATTTTATTTAATAATTATCCAAGCTATCAAATTTTAATTAATCGCTTGGCAGCGTTGGTTTTTGTGGCTTTAGCCTTGGCTTTAATCTTTGTAGAATAGGCTTAGTTTTTAAGATAAATGCAAAACTTGTAAAAAAAGCCTGCAGAATTTCTTGACACAATGGGGCAAGCCCATGTAAATAGCTCAGTTCACGAGGGCAAAATGGGCAAACATCATATTTCTATAAACGATATCCCCAAAGAAGGGCTGCATGTTGTGGTGGACGACCAAGATATTTGGACAGGTCCACTTGATGAATTTAATATGCAATGCCAGATAGTTGAGCCCGTGAGTGCCCGCTTAGATTTGCTACCTTTGCCCGGTGGCGTTATGGTAAAAGGCACGATTGGCGGCAGTGTTGAATTGTCGTGTAATCGTTGTATTGAGTCCATGCGTGTTGATATTAATGCCCAGATTGAAAGGTTTGAAGGTTCTTCCGACATGGCCCTTGGCTATGAAGATGACGATGAAGAATGCTTTGACGAGTCTGGTGAAATTGTAAGTCATATCAAGGTTGAAAATGCCCAAACCATACTTGATGTGGCTGGCCTTTGCTGGGAGGAGTTCATGTTAGCTTTTCCATTAAATCCACTTTGTTCAGTGGATTGCAAGGGTTTATGTGCCGTTTGTGGTACAAATTTGAATGAAGAAAAATGCCTATGTACACAAGATAGTGGCGATGCTCGCCTTGCTGTTTTGCGTTCGGTAAAAATAAAAAGTGTAGACGATTAGGAGAGAAAAATGGCTGTTCAACAAAACAAAAAATCTCGTTCCAGAAAAGGTATGCGTCGCTCACATGATCGCGTAGCAATTCCTGCTGTTATTTATTGCTCATGTGGTGAGCCAACCATCCCGCACAGTGTTTGCGGTAGCTGCGGTACTTACAAAGGCCGCAAGGTGATTTCCACAGCTCAAGACCAGAATTAATGGATAAAAAACCCATTATTGCCGTGGATGTTATGGGGGGCGATTTTGGCCCTTCCGTAGCTGTGCCTGCTGCCATTGAAGCAGCCAAGCTTTATGACCTAAGTGTGCTTTTGGTTGGTGATACTGCACGCGTTGGGGCTGAGCTTGAGTCTTTGAATTTAGAGGGTGCAAGTTACGAAATAATCCATGCTGATGATGTGGTTCACATGAATGAAAAGCCATCTGATATTTTGCGACGCAAAAAAAATGCGTCCATTCAGGTGGCTTGCCGTCTTGTGAGAGATGGTGCTGCTCATGCTGTTGTAAGTGCTGGACATTCTGGTGCTACGGTAGCTTGTGGTATGTTCATTCTTGGGCGTATTCCTGGTGTTGAGCGGCCTGCTTTAACAGCTTTACTGCCCACAGAAAAAAATCCGCTGGTACTATTAGATTGTGGGGCTACGGTTGATTGTAGGCCTTATCATCTATTCCAATTTGGTCTTATGGGCGATGCTTTTGCTCGTGATTTGCTCGAATATGCTTCACCTCGCATTAGTTTGTTAAGCATTGGTGAGGAAGAGGGCAAGGGCAATGTGCAAGTAAAAGAGGCATATGAACTGC
>CAYJCI010000285.1:0-2808 GCA_964368595.1 uncultured Desulfovibrionaceae bacterium | reverse complement strand
TTCCTCGGCACAATAAAAAATCTGAAAATATATTCAAAATTCCACAAAAAGGTGCCACTCACATTTTTTCTGCGTACTTCGTACTTGAAAAAATGGTTCGCCCGCGAGGGGGTAGTACTGCTTTGTATGAAGCTTAGAAAAGTATTTATAATTTATGACTTGCGTTCGTAAGCTTTCTAATTTTCATAACTGCTAAATATATTCGGCGACTGCAAAAAAACGTGAGTACTTTCCTAAAATATCCCGAGGGATATTTTAGGCATTAAAAGTTTCCCCCAAAAAACAAAAAAATAAAAAATTCCAAAAATAAGGAAATATAATGACTATAGCTTCATGTTTTAAGGCATATGACGTGCGCGGTACATACCCTGAGCAGTTAAACTCTGGTTTAGCTTGGGCTATTGGACGAGCGTTAGTTGAATTTTTAAGTCCAGCAAGGGTCGTGATTGGGCGTGATTGTCGTTTATCTGGGCCAGATTTATGTGCTGGTTTGGTTAAGGGCTTACGTTCATTGAATGTTGAGGTTGTTGATATTGGTTTATGCGGTACCGAGGAAATATATTACGCTACCTTTGCTCATGGTTTTGATGCTGGTATTATGGTGACTGGTAGCCATAACCCACGCAATGATAATGGGTTAAAGTTTGTACGCAAGGGGGCCGTGCCCATAAGTGGTGATTCTGGCTTATTTGAGATACGCGATAAAGCTTTGGCTTATTATGAGCAAGGGCTTTTGGAGATGCAGCAAGATAGCACTGCGCTTGGTGGCGAATATGTGCAAAGTTCTTATCGTGATGATTATGTAAAATTTTTGCTAGATTATGTAAAAATTGAACCATCGGCAAAGCTAAAAATACATGCTGATGCTGGGAATGGCTGTGCAGGCTTGGTTTTGCAACAGCTTTTGCCGCATCTACCTTTTGAGGTAAGTTGTGCCAATATGCAACCAGATGGTAATTTCCCAAATGGTATACCCAACCCACTTTTGCCAGAGCGCAGAGAGGCTACGTCAAAAGCTGTACTTTTGCATGGTGCGGACATGGGTATTGCTTGGGATGGTGATTTTGACCGTTGCTTTTTTTATGATGCCAAGGGCAATTTTATAGAAGGCTATTATTTGGTAGGTTTACTTGCCAAGAGTTTGTTAGGTCAATTTCCAAAATCAAATATTATTCATGACTTGCGCTTGATTTGGAACACGCAAGACATGGTAGCAGATGCTGGTGGAACAAGTGTAAATTGTAAGGCTGGCCATGCATTTATTAAGGAAAAGATGCGTGAAGTGGACGCAGTATATGGTGGTGAGATGAGTGCGCATCATTATTTTCGTGATTTTGCATATTGTGATTCTGGCATGTTACCTTGGCTTTTGGTGGCGCAATTAGTTGTGAAAAGTGGCAAAAGCTTGGCTGAATTGGTGGGTGATTGCATGCAAAAATACCCTTGCAGTGGTGAAATTAATCGTAAAGTTGCTGATCCTTCGCTGATTATGGCTAAGATTAAGAAAATTTATGAAGCTGATGCTTTGAGTGAGGATAGCTTGGATGGTCTATCAATGGAGTTTGCTAACTGGCGATTTAATTTAAGAGCTTCAAATACAGAGCCGCTTTTGCGATTGAATGTTGAGACTCGTGCAGATGAAAAACTAATGCGTGAAAAAACGGAAGAATTACTCAAATTAATTGATGAAGCTGACGTTAATTGAGTAAGTTTAATTAGCCGATGTAAAAATGCGTGGAAACGCGTTTTCCAGCATCAACTAAATAGTTTTGTCTTTTAACTGTAGGCTCAATTAATAAGTAATAAAATAGCGAAAACTCCCCTTCAGATGATTAAGCAAATGCAACTTGCTTGACCATTTGAAGGGGAGTTTTGATTAAAAAAATGCTATTTAAGTTGACTTAGTAGAGTATCTTTAATGCTGTCGATACTACCTTCGCCGTCAAGCTCAATATATGTTGAGCTACCATTTGCGGCTAAGTCTTTATAAAAATAAGCTGCGGCTAATGTTCCATCTACAGTGTTGTAGTAGATGTCATGGCGCTTGTTGATTGCGCCTTCGTCTTGGTCATCAGAGCGCGCAGAAAGCTCGCCAGCACATACGCGGCAAGTGTCACCATTTGGTTTAATTGCATCAATAAAAATATTATTTGGGTGATTATTGTTATTGTTACAGAGGCGGCGACCCATGATGCGGTTTTTTGCCACTTCGCGAGGTAGTAAAATTTCAATAACATAATCAAGTTGAATGTTTTCAGCTTGGAGGGCGTCCCATAATTTTTTCGCCTGTACGGTGTTGCGTGGGAAACCGTCTAAAAGCCAGCCGTTTTGACCTTTGCTTTTTAGGGTTTCAAGTACCATTGGAATGGTAATATCGTCTGGCACAAGGTCGCCACGGTCAATATATTCTTTGGCTTGTTTGCCAAGATCTGTACCACCGCCAATATGTTCACGGAAAATGGCTCCAGATTCAATGTGTGCAAGGTTGTACTTTTCTTTTACCAAGTCGCCTTGAGTTCCTTTACCACTTCCATTGGGTCCAAAAATAAGAATATTCACCTAGTAACCTCCTAATAAAACAAAAATTAGTTACACTATGGACACATTCCATAGATTATTAATGCCTCGTGAAATATATCACTTGAAGCTTCAATGTAGCTTTCAAGAGAATAATTGTCAATGTGGATTATTGAAATAATAATGAACTATTAAGATTGAAATAGGGTGAAGTGCAGATAAAATATTAAAGGGCATGAGTTTACCCCTCATGCCCCAATAAAGTTATCTAGTTAGTTGATGCTGAAAAAT
>CAYJCI010000284.1:0-2850 GCA_964368595.1 uncultured Desulfovibrionaceae bacterium | reverse complement strand
CGGTATCTGGATTCATGTGACCTATAACTAATGCAGCCATAATAAACTCCTTAAATAAGTTGTAAGATTTGTAGCGTCGTTTTTACGACAGCACACATTGTTATATTTAGCACAAAGTCTCAAGAAAGCCAAGTACCCAAGGGAAATAAATGTAACTTTTTGCGTAAATACTTTTTTTATTATTAATTTAAGGAAGTTATTGAGGTTGTAAATTTAGCCCAGCCAAATGACCACTGGCAAAAGCAAAGTGCAAATTATAGCCGCCAAGTTGCCCAACTACGTCTAGTAATTCTCCGATAATATAGAGATTTTTTTCTAAATTACTCTCCATACTCCAGGGATTTACTTCTGCTGTGTTAATGCCGCCAAGGGCTGCTTCTGCTCGCTCCATTTTTCCTTTGCATTGTGGTATAAGGCTAAAATTATGAATATTGTTTACAACAATATTACGTACTTTGCGTGAAAGCTCTGCAATTTTACGACGGGCAAATTCTTCTGGTAAAATTGTATCTGCAAGTCTTTGTGGCATGTGGCGGCAGAGTAAGTTCCTTGTAAAAAGCTTTGAGCATTCTTTAGCATCTAGTAGCTCCGCAAATGAGGTATGTGGTAAAAAGTCTATATATACAGGTGTATTGCTTTGCCAGTGGCAAGATGCTTGTAAGGCCGCAGGCCCACTTAAGCCTGTATGTGTAAAAAGCAAATCATCAGTGCACTCATATTTTGCAGTGCTTATTTTTACTCTAAGGCTTATGCCTGATAGATTGGCAAAGGGCGAATCTTTTGCCATTTGCAGTGAGGTTAGAGCTGGTGAAAATGGTTTGTGGGTATGTGCAAACTTTGCCGCAAATTTAAGGCCAGCATCAGTTGCGCCAATGTTTGCCCATGCAGGAGAGCCCAGCGCAAGGACTAGGCTTTTGGCTTGGAATTGGCGCTTTGTATCATTGTTATTACATTGAATATTAAATAGTTCATTGTTTTTGTTTAAGCTTAGGATTTCATGCTCAAGGAAGAATTGGCAATTAAATCTTACACATTCTTGCACTAATGTTTTTACTAATATTTTTGCATTTTGACAGCCAAATAGTTGCCCGTGTTCACGTTCTTCCCAAATTAGGCCATGTTTTCCAAAAAAAGTTTGCATAGTTTTTGGCGGGAAGGTATCTAGGGCTGGTTCAATAAAGCTTTGCTCACCAACATAATAGGCACTACCCATGTGAAGGTTGGTGAAATTGCACTTTCCGCCACCACTTATGGCAATCTTGCGTGCGGCATGGCGGTTATGGTCAATAAGTGCAACACTTAAACCACGCTTTGCGGCAGTTAATGCGCAAATTAATCCAGCGGCACCAGCTCCAAGTATAATGGCATCATATGGTGTTTTGTTTTCATTTTCTTGCATGGTTGACTTATATAAAAGTGCATTAACTTTGCCAAGGCATTTTATATTGAAAAATTGCTGAGATGCTAATTTTATAAATTTACCTTTATTACAATTAGTAATAAGCAATTTCTGGATTTTTAATATTTTGAAAACTCCATTAATTCTTGACAAAGTTAAATATAAAAGGCATGCTAGCTAAGTTGAGATAAAATTTAAATTTTTAATAATATAACTTTTCGGAGGCGATTATGGCTGCTCAGTACCGTTTGGTAACACGTAGTGATTTTGATGGTTTAGTATGTGCAGTTCTATTTAAGAAAATGGAACTTGTGGGTGATATATTATTTGTACACCCTAAGGATGTACAGGATGGCAGGGTTGAGTTAACAAGTAATGACATTACCACCAACCTTCCTTATAGCCCTTATGTGCACATGTGTTTTGACCACCATCTTTCTGAAACAATGCGTACTTCTGGTAATAATAACCATGTAATTAATGCTGATGCTCCTTCTGCTGCACGCATAGTATATGAACACTTTGGTGGCAAAGAGCGCTTCCCTGATATTTCTGACGAAATGATGGTTGCTGTTGATAAATCTGACACAGCAAACTTTTCAATGGATGAAATTCTTGAGCCAGCAGACTGGGTTTTATTAAGTTATTTAATGGATCCTCGTACTGGTCTTGGCCGTTTCCGCAATTTCCGCATAAGCAACTATGAGCTTATGATGAAGATGATTGATCTTTGCGGTAGTGGTATGAGCATTAAAGAAATTATTGAAGATCCAGACGTACAAGAGCGTGTGGAACTATATCAAGAGCAAAAAGAAAAAGCTAAAGAGCAACTTAAAGAGATTGCTAAAGTTCATGGTAACTTAGTTGAGCTTGACTTGCGTGATGTTGACCCGATTTGGGCTACAAACCGCTTTACACTTTACGCTCTTTTCCCTCAGTGCAATATTTCTGCGCATATTATGTGGGGCTTACAAAAGAAGAATGTTGTATTTGCTGTGGGTAAATCTATTGTTGACCGTGGATCTCAAGTAAACATTGGCGAAATTATGCTAAGTTATGGTGGTGGCGGCCACTTTAATGCTGGTACTTGTCAGGTACCAACTGAAGAAGCTGAAAAAACACAAGCTGAATTGCGTAAGATTTTGCAAGGCTAGTTAGAAAGCTATAAAAAGTATTAAAAGCCCTTTCCGGATGGAGAGGGCTTTTTTGTATTATAAATGTAAAAAAATTATAGTTAAGGTCATTAAAGAAATTTTCAAATAGAATATAATTTATTTTTATATTAACGCGTTTTGAGGGGGATAGGGGGAGTTTGAGGGGGAAAGGGGAAACTTTTTGGCGTTAGCAAAAGTTATCCCTTTCCCCCTCAACAAAAAATCTAAAACCTAAAAAATCAAAAATTCTAAAAAACTAATCGCACATATTTTCGCGAGCGGTTAGTGCTTCTTGTT
>CAYJCI010000283.1:0-2876 GCA_964368595.1 uncultured Desulfovibrionaceae bacterium | reverse complement strand
ATTTTCGAGTCGTGTTGATTTCTCAACACTCACTAAAATGGGGCCCTCAGGCCCCATTTTATATAATCCCCTTCCCACAAGGGTTTACTACGAAATCAATTGTAAGGCCATTCTTGGCATGGAGTTGGCTTGACCAACCATAGCCACAGCTGATTGTGCAAGAATTTGGTTACGCACAAAAGCTGTCATTTCAGTAGCAACATCAGCATCAGAAATACGAGACTCAGCAGCCTGCATGTTTTCAGATTGAATGGTCAAGTTGCTAACTGTTGCTTCCAAGCGGTTTTGCATAGCACCCAAGTTTGCTCTAATCTTGTCTTTAGAGACAATAGCATTGTTAATGCCCTTAATTGCTTTTGATGCTGAATCCTGAGTTGAAAGAGTAAACGCATCGCCACCAGATGCTGAAGCATTACCAACACCCAATGCAGAAGCAGTAGTATTACCAATCTTAATGTAGTAATAGTCTTCTGCTGAGTCGTTGGCTGTGCCAAAGTGAACTTTCAATTCACCAGTTGACTTTAAGCCAGCACCGTTGTGTGTTCCTGACAATGTGCCATCAAGCAACTTTACACCAGCAAAGTCAGTAGCATTAGCAATACGAGTGATTTCAGATGCTAGGGCTTGATACTCTGATTCAATCATCAAACGAGCAGTTGAGTCATAGGTACCTGTTGCTGCTTGTTCAGCAAGCTCTTTCATACGAATAAGCTGCTCGTCCATAGTTTGCAAAGCGCCGTCGGCTGTTTGAATTAATGAAATAGCATCGTTTGCGTTACGAATACCTTGGTTTAATGCTGCAATATCTGCACGCATAAGCTCGCGAATAGCCAAACCAGCGGCATCATCAGATGCTCCATTAATACGCAGACCAGTAGACAGACGTTCGGTTGAGGTTTGTAATCTTCCATAATGCTGACCAAGATTATTGGTTGCACTAAGGGCCATCATATTTGTGTTCATTGTAAGAGCCATGACATTCCTCCTTGAATGACAGACATATAGACGATGCACCATGCTTGTTTCGTCCGTGAAACATATCGCCTTTGAACACCTTATCGGCAAAATTTTCCTACTGTTTAGGGCTCTAGGCAAATTTTTCCTACTTTTTTTCATAACGAATCATGCTTCTTAATTTACTGCTGATAGAACATGGCTTAGCATTGACAAAACTCAAGAATAGGTGCAATTCATTTTTGACATTAACAATATAAATGCACAAAATTTTAGCTACTAAAAGGGAAGTTATGTCCAGCCAAAACAAACAAAATAAGCTCACTAGCATACATATACAAAATGCCAAGGGTAAAGACCCATTAGTAATGCTCACAGCCTATGACTACCCCTCTGCCCTGCTGGCAGATGCTGCTGGCGTTGATATGATTTTAGTTGGTGACTCGCTTGGCATGGTAATGCTTGGCTATGAAGACACTTTGAGCGTTGACATTAAAACCATGCTACACCATTGCAAAGCTGTGAGCCGCGCCAATACACGTGCACTTGTGGTTTGCGATATGCCATTTATGAGCTATGAGGATTCTGTACAAAGTGCCGTGCGTAATGCTGGAAAGCTCATGGCAAAAGGTGGCGCAAGGGCTGTAAAACTTGAAGGTGGAATGGAAATTTTACCACAAGTAAAGGCTCTTGTTCAGGCTGGAATACCAGTTATGGGCCACATTGGCTTAACCCCACAAAGAGTGGCAACACTTGGCGGATACCGCATTCAAGGCCGCACTGCCAATGCCGCATACATGCTCTTAGAACATGCTAAGGCTTTACAAGATGCAGGATGCTTCTCAATTGTACTTGAATGCATACCAGAAGAAGTTGCAACCTTGCTCACAAACAATCTCAACATCCCAACCATTGGCATTGGCGCAGGCAATACTTGCGATGGTCAAGTGCTTGTTTGGCATGATATGCTAGGCTTAAACACGGGGCATGTTCCTAAATTTGTTAAAAAATACTCAAATATTGGTGAAAACATTACCAAGGCCATACAGGAATTTTCTAACGATGTACGCGGGCGCAAATTTCCACAGGCTGAGCACAGTACATATTTAAATGAACAAGAAGCTAAGGATTTAGATACCCTACTTAAAGGCGCAAAATAATCATGAAACAACCAGTTCCTCGTGTGGCTGCCATACATGACCTTTCTGGCTTTGGGCGTACATCTTTAACAGTTGTTATGCCCATATTATCAGTTATGGGCATACAAGTGTGCCCCATGCCAACAGCCGTATTATCCACACATACCACTGAATTTACAGATTTTTCATTCTATGACCTAGTGGATGAAATGCCAAAATTTTTAGAGCATTGGCGCAAGCTTGAATTACATTTTGACGGTATTTACTCAGGTTTTCTTGGATCACCAAAACAAATGGACGTAGTGGAAGACACCATAAAATATTGTAAAGAGCCTAGCGGCTTAGCAGTCATTGACCCAGTGCTTGGTGACAATGGCAAGCTTGACCCCACCATGACCACAGAGATGGTCGAGCGTATGCGCTCATTAATAGCTCATGCCGATTGCATAACACCCAATCATTCAGAAGCCTGCTGGCTCTTGGATATACCCTACACTACCACCATTACCATAAATGATGTTCGTGAAAGGCTTATACGCCTTACAGAAATGGGCCCAAATATTGCCGTAATCACCTCAGCACCCATTAATAAACGTGAAGGCTACACCTCAGTTGTGGCCTACCATGCTGAACAAAAAAGATTTTGGAGGGTAGATTGCCCCTATATTCCAGCATTTTACCCTGGTACTGGTGATAGCTTTGCCTCCGTATTGACTGGTAGTTTGCTGCTTGGTGACTCATTGCCCCTTGCCATGGACAGGGCTGTGCAATTTGTCAGCATGG